>JBPCOG010000037.1:0-4485 GCA_051000455.1 Lapillicoccus sp.
TGACCCCCAGGTGCAGCGGCCAGTCCCCGCGCTCGGCGAGCAGCTCGTACGCGCGGACCATGACGACGGGGTCGTTGTGCTTGACCGAGATCTTGAAGTCGTGGAAGTCGTGCTCCTCGAACAGGCCGGCCTCCCAGACCGCCGACTCCACCAGCGCCTCCGCCGTGGGCTTGCCGTACCTCTCGAGCAGCCGCGGGTCGAGCGAGCCGGCGTTGACGCCGATCCGGATGGAGACGCCCGCGTCCTTGGCGGCCGCCGCGATCTGCCTGACCTGGTCATCGAACTTGCGGATGTTGCCGGGGTTGACCCGGACCGCCGCGCAGCCGGCGTCGATGGCGGCGAAGACGTACTTCGGCTGGAAGTGGATGTCGGCGATCACCGGGATCTGGCTGTGGGAGGCGATCTGGCGCAGCGCGTCGGCGTCGTCCTGCGTCGGGCAGGCCACCCGCACGATGTCGCAGCCGGTGGCCGTCAGCTCGGCGATCTGCTGCAGCGTCGCGTTGACGTCCGTCGTCGGGGTGGTGCACATCGACTGCACCGAGACCGGGGCATCCCCGCCCACCTCGACCTTGCCGACCCTGATCTTGCGGGACCTGCGCCGGGGAGCCAGGACGGGCGCTGGGAGGGCCGGCATACCAAGCGAGACGGTCATGCCGCCAGTATCCCCCACCGGCCTGGCCTCGACGTGCGCCCGCGATCTGAGCCCAGCGGGTCGGGGCTCGTCGGTGAGGAGTCAGCCGAAGAGCTTGACCGGCTTGACGATGTCGGCGTCGATGAGCAGGGCCGACATGACGATGAGCACCATCGACATGGCATAGGCGACGGGCAGCGCCTTCGCGACGTCGACGTGCCCGGGGTCCGCCCGGCCGAGCATCCTCGCGCCGCGGCGCTTGAGCCCCTCCCAGAGGGCGCCCGCGACGTGACCACCGTCGAGCGGCAGCAGCGGGATGAGGTTGAACACGAACAGCGCGAGGTTCAGCGAGGCGATCAGCGAGAGCAGGGTGACGAGCTTGGCGAGGGGGCCGCCCTCGCCGATGTCGGCGCTGGCGATCTCCCCCCCGACCCGGCCGACCCCGACGACCGAGATGGGCCCGTTGGGGTCGCGCTCCCCGGGGCCGAAGGCGGCCTGGAAGATCCCGACCATCTTCTCCGGGACCTTGAGCACGACGGCCGCGGTCTGCCCGACGGCCCCCGCGACGAAGCCCGGCGCCGCCGTCACCGGCTGACGCTCGAGCACGGTGGGGGTGGCCGACCGGATCCCGAGGAAGCCCGCCTCGACGAGCACCGGCCGGCCCGACTCGTCGAGCACGGGCTGGCCCTTGCCGTCGAGCTTCTGCAGCGTGTTCCTGATCGGCGTCACCTGAACCGTCCGGCGCTGGCCGTCGCGCTCGATGACGATGGAGGTGGGCTGTCCCACCCGGGGACGGATGAGGTCCCCCACCGTCGCGCTGGAGGTCACCGGCACACCGGCCACGGAGATGAGCCGGTCGCGGGGGAGCAGGCCGGCGAGGTATGCCGGTGTCTTGGGGTCCGTCGGCGCGCACGTCGTGCTCTTCGCGGCGTCCTCTGCCTTGACCACGCACTCGCTCACGGAGGCGATGACGGCACCGTCCTGGGCGACGGGCAGCCCGTAGAGGGTGATGATCCCGGTCAGCAGGACGGTGGCGATGAGCAGGTTCACGACCGGGCCGCCCAGCATGACGACGACCTTCCTCGGCACCGAGAGCCGGTAGAAGACGCGCTGCTCGTCACCGGGCCTGACCTCGTCGAGCGAGTCCTGCCGAGCCTGGTCCATCAGCTGGCCGAGCCGCCCGGTGGATGACGCGCGCACCATGGTGGCGTCCGCTCCCGGCTTCGGCGGGAACATCCCGATCATCCGGACGTAGCCCCCGAGCGGGATCGCCTTGAGGCCGTACTCGGTCTCACCCCTGCGCATCGACCAGAGCGTCGGGCCGAAGCCGACCATGTACTGGGTCACCTTGACCCCGAACCGCTTGGCCGGGAGCAGGTGTCCGACCTCGTGCAGCGCGATGGACGCGGCGACGCCGACGACGACCACCAGGACACCGAGCAGATACAAGATCACGACTCCACCGTCTCACGCGCACCCAGCCCGAGGACGCCTCGCGCCTCGGCCCGCGCCCACCGGTCGGCACGCAGCACGTCGTCAACGTCCAGGGGGCCGCAATCGCTCCCGGGGGTCTCCGAGTGGGCGGCGACGACCCGGGCGATGGTGTCGACGATGTCGACGAAACGGATCCGGCCGCCGAGGAACCCCAGCACGCACTCCTCGTTCGCGGCGTTGTAGACCGCCGGGAACGTCCCCCCCGCCCGACCGACCTGCTTGGCCAGTCCCACGGCCGGGAACGCCTCCTCGTCGAGCGGGAAGAACTCCCAGGCCTGCGCGATCGACCAGTCGATGGCGCGCCCGGCGTCGGGGACCCGGTCGGGCCAGGCCAGGCCGAGGGCGATCGGCCCGAGCATGCTCGGCGGTCCGGCCTGGGCGATGGTCGAGCCGTCGACGAACTCGACCATCGAGTGGATGAGCTGCTGGGGGTGCACGACGACCTCGATGCGCTCGAGCGGGACGTCGAAGAGCAGGTGCGCCTCGATGACCTCGAGGCCCTTGTTGACCAGCGTCGCGGAGTTCGTCGTGACGACCGGGCCCATGACGAAGTTCGGGTGGGCGAGCGCCTGCTCGGGCGTGACGTCGAGGAGCCGCTCACGTGGCATACCCCGGAAGGGACCGCCGCTCGCGGTGACGACCAGCCTGCGGACCTCGGCGGCGCTGCCGCCGCGCAGGCACTGGGCGATGGCGCTGTGCTCGCTGTCGACGGGGACCACCTGCCCCGGCCGCGCCGCCGCCCGCACCAGTGGGCCACCGACGATGAGCGACTCCTTGTTGGCCAGCGCGAGCGTGTTGCCCGCCTCGAGCGCCGCGAGGGTCGGCCGCAGGCCGATGGAGCCGGTGATGCCGTTGAGGACGACGTCGGCCGGTCGCGCGGCGAGCTCGGTGCTGGCACCCGGCCCGACGAGCACCTCCGGCCGGTATGCCGTGACGCCGGCTTCCGCCGCCGCCGCGGCGACCGCCTCGCGGACCTCGGCGACGCTGCCTCGGGCGACGCCGACGGCCGCCACCCGGAGGCGGACCGCCTGGCGGGCGAGGAGCCGCAGGTCGCCGCCCCCGGCGCTGAGGACGCGCACGCTGAACCGGTCGGGGTTGGCGGCGACGACCTCGACGGCCTGGGTCCCGATCGACCCGGTCGAGCCGAGCAGCGTCACGGTTCGGGGGGCGGCGGAGCTCACGTGCTCATTGTCCCCCATCCCGGTCGCGTCCAGGGGTCAGCTGTGGCGGCCACCGGCGAGGGGAACCGACCACGACCGACCCCTCACCGAGCAGGTGTCCCTACTACGGCGCGATGCCGACGTACTTGACCTCGAGGTACTCGTCGATCCCCTCGAAGCCGCCCTCCCGGCCGAACCCGCTCGCCTTGACGCCACCGAACGGCGCGGCGGGGTTGGACACGATGCCCTGGTTGACCCCGACCATCCCGAACTCCAGGCCCTCGCTGACCTCGAGCACCCGGCTCAGGTCGGAGGTGAAGACGTAGGCGACGAGGCCGTACTCGGTGTCGTTGGCCAGCCGCAGCGCCTCGTCGTCGGAGCGGAACGTCGTGATCGGGGCGACCGGCCCGAAGATCTCCTCCTTCAGCATCCGGGCGTTCTTCGGCACGTCGGTGATGACGGTGGGCTGGAAGAAGTACCCCGGGCCGGGGACGGGCTCGCCGCCGCAGCGGACCGTCGCGCCCTTGTCGACGGCGTCGTCGAGCAGCTCGCGCACCTTGTCGCGCGCCTTGGCGTCGATCAGCGGGCCGACGGTGACGCCCTTCTTGGTCCCCTTGCCGAGGGTCATCGCCGCCATCCGGGCCGCGAACCGCCCGGCGAACTCGTCCGCGACCCGCTCGTGGACGTAGAAGCGGTTGGCTGCCGTGCACGCCTCGCCGATGTTGCGCATCTTCGCGAGCATCGCGCCCTCGACGGCGCGGTCCATATCGGCGTCGTCGAAGACGAGGAAGGGCGCGTTGCCACCGAGCTCCATCGACACCCGCAGCAGCTGCTCCGCGGACTGCTCGACCAGAGTGCGCCCCACCGCGGTGGACCCGGTGAAGGTCAGCTTGCGCAGCCGGGGGTCGCGGATGAGCGGTTCGATGACCTCACCCGTGCGGGAGGTCGTGATGACGTTGAGGACGCCGTCGGGCACGCCGCAGCCGCTGAGCACGTCCGCGAGCAGCAGCATGGTCAGCGGGGTCTGCGAGGCCGGCTTGACGACCATCGTGCATCCCGCGGCGAGAGCCGGACCGATCTTGCGGGTGCCCATCGCCAGCGGGAAGTTCCAGGGGGTGATCATCAGCGTCGGCCCCACCGGCTGCTTCATCGTCAGCAGCCGCGAGGCGCCGTTCGGGGCGACGGAGTACCGCCCGTGGA
>JBPCOG010000123.1:0-21772 GCA_051000455.1 Lapillicoccus sp.
CTGCTCGTCCTTGTTGACCGCGACGATCGTCTTGGACGTCTGCATCCCGGCGCGGTGCTGGATGGCACCGGAGATGCCGCAGGCCACGTACAGCTGCGGTGAGACCTGCTTGCCGGTCTGGCCGACCTGCGAGGTGTGCGGGTACCAGCCCGCGTCGACCGCGGCGCGGCTGGCGCCGACCGCCGCGCCGAGGCAGTCGGCGAACTCCTCGACCACCGAGAAGTCCCCGCCCGTTCCCCGTCCGCCGGAGACGACGATGGCGGCCTCGGTCAGCTCCGGCCGCCCGGTCGCCTCCCTCGCTCTGGAGGCGGTGATCCGGGCGGACCGGGCGGCCTCCGAGGCAGTGAAGTCCACCGGCACCTCCGCCGCGGCGCCGGGTGACTCCTCCGGGGTCGCCGAGTTGGGCTTGACCGCGACGACCGGGGTGCCCCTGGTCACCGTCGCCCGGACGGTGAAGGAGCCGGCGAAGACGGACTGCGTCGTCACCACCCTGCCCTCCTCACCCGGCTGGACGTCCACGGCATCCGTGACCAGCCCGGACCCGGTCTTGAGCGAGAGGCGTGCTGCGACCTCCTTGCCCTCGGGGCTCGAGGAGATGAGGACTGCCGCCGGTGAGCTCTCGTGCACGAGCTGGGCGAGCAGCTCCGCCTGGGGGACGACGAGGTAGTCGGTCACGTCGGGGGACCCGACCCGGTAGACCTTCTCCGCGCCGTACCTCGCCAGCACCTCCCGCGCCTGCTCGAACCCGGTCCCCACGAAGACGGCTGACGGCTCGCCGAGGCGGCGCGCCATCGTCAGCAGCTCGCACGTGGTCCTGCGCACCTGTCCCTCGACGTGGTCGACGAGGACGAGGACTTCGGCCATGGCGCTGCTCTCCCTACTCCGGACCCGGTCGGGTCAGACGAACTTGTGCTCGGACAGGAACGCGGCCAGCCGCTTGCCGCCCTCGCCCTCGTCCGCGACCACCTGACCCTGCTGGCGGGGTGGCCGGGCGGTGACGGACTCCACCGCTGTCCACGCGGCGGCGAGGCCGACCTCGGCGGCGTCGATGCCGAGGTCCGCGAGCGACCAGCGCTCGACCGGCTTCTTCTTCGCGGACATGATCCCCTTGAAGGAGGGGTACCGCGGCTCGTTGATCTGGTCGGTGACCGACACCACGGCCGGCAGCTGCGACTGGATCGTCTGGCTGGCCGCGTCCCCGTCGCGCCGGATCGAGACGGCGCCGTCGCTGACGGTCAGCTCCGATGCCAGCGTCACGGCAGGCAGGCCGAGGCGCTCGGCGACCATCGTGGGCACGACCCCCATCGAGCCGTCCGTCGACGACATCCCGGTGAGGACGAGGTCCACCGGCCCGATCTTCTCGACCGCCTTGGCGATGACCAGGGAGGTCGCCACGGCGTCCGAGCCGTGGATCGCGTCGTCGGTGACGTGGACCGCGCGGTCGGCTCCCATCTGCAGGGCCTTCCTGATGGCGTCGACAGCGTTGTCCGGACCGACCGTGAGCACGGTGACCTCACCCTCCCCCGCGCCGTCCCTGATCTTCAGCGCCTCCTCGACGGCATACTCGTCGAGCTCGGACAGCAGCCCGTCCACGCCGACCCGGTCGGTGGTGCTGTCCGCCTCGTGGAAGGCGCGCTCGGCCTGCGCGTCGGGGACGTACTTGACACAGACGACGATGTTCATGGGATGCAGCGCCCTCTCTTGGTCGGTCGGGGACCTTCGTCGCCAGCCATCCTGTCAGCCCGGTCCCGGCCGGCCCCACCCGCCCGGCGGTGCCGCCGCGCACGGTGGACCCGGCGCTGCCGGCGTCAGGGCGTCGGGGCGCACTCGAGGACGTGGAAGGCCACCTCCTCGTAGGGGTGCGCCCCGCAGAGGGCGGCGACGACCTCGCGGCGCACCGATCGGGGGGCGACGACCTCGACCCGGTTCTCCGCGACCCGCTCGAGGTCGCCGACCTGACCGACGGCGGGCCGGGCCCCGGGGAGCGGTCGGAACTGTCCGGTCCCGGCGCTGACGAAGGCGCACTCGCGGTAGCGGCCGACCGCCCCCGCCCCGGCACCGAAGACGGCCGCGAGGACCGCGTCGGTGGCCTCGACGGGCACGTAGAACACGTGGACGTCCAGTGCTCCGCCGGCGCTGCTCATCAGCGGCCCTGGAAGGTGGCCCGGCCCGGCCCGCTCTCGACGAAGGAGGTCATCCCGGCCTGCCGGTCACCGGTGGCGAACAGGCCCGCGAAGAGCATCCGCTCGATCTCCAGACCCGTGTCGAGGTCGGTCTCGAGCCCGCGGTCGACGGCCTCCTTCGCCGCCCGCAGCGCGTAGGTGGGACCGCCGACGAACGTCTCCATCCAGGCCCTCGCCACGGCATACACCTCTCCCGCAGGGACGACCCTGTCGACGAGCCCGATCGCCAGCGCCTCGTCGGCGGCGACGAACCGCCCGGAGTAGATGAGGTCCTTGGCCCTGGCCGGGCCGACGAGACGGGCCAGCCGCTGGGTGCCGCCGGCACCGGGGATGATGCCCAGCAGGATCTCCGGCTGGCCGAGCCGGGCGTTGTCCGCGGCGACCCGGAAGTCGCAGGCGAGGGCGAGCTCGCAGCCGCCGCCGAGCGCGTAGCCGGTGACCGCCGCCACCGTCGGCTTGGGGATCGCCGCCACCGCGGTCAGTGACGACTGCAGGGCGCGTGACCGGTCCACCATGTCCGTGTAGGACATCGCCTGCATCTCCTTGATGTCGGCTCCGGCGGCGAAGACCTTCTCCCCGCCGTAGACGACGACCGCGGCGACGTCCCGGCGCTGCGCCGCCTCCGTCGCCGCCTGGCGGATCTCCTCCTGCACCTGCACCGACAACGGGTTCATCGGCGGTCGGTCGAGCCGGATCGTGCCGACTCCCCCCTCGACGTCGAGGCGCACGAACTCGCTCATACCGCGCCGTCCTGGACGGCCGGCCCCTGACCGTCGGTCGCCCGGCCGTCGACCCCGTCGACCCCGTCGACGTCGTCCTGCGGCACGAAGGAGGCGTGCCACATCTGCACCACGTCGATGATGAGGTTGACGGTGATCTGGAACAGCGCGGTGAGGTCCGCTCCCGGCGTGATGACGTGCTCGCCGGTGACGACGAGGTTGCCGTTGGCCAGGCCCACCTTGATGAGGTTCAGCTGGAGCGTGAAGTCGTTGCACCGCTGCAGCCGCAGCTGCCCGTCGGCGGGGACGTGCTCGGCGACCATCCACTGCCCGAACACCCGCATGACGGGGAAGTCCCCGTCCTGGCAGCGCACGAACAGCTGCTGGGCCGGGTCCCCCACCGTGAACGCCACGTCACCGTCGTCGTCGATGTTGGGATCGAGGCCGAGGTCCTTGAGCACGTCGAGGACCCGACCCCTCAGCGGGTGCTCGTCGGCCGGCGGCGGGAAGTTGGGCAACGCGGTGGGATCGCTCATGGTGACACCGTAACTTCACCCTACGCTTTGGGCCATGTGCCCGCGAACGCACTCGACGCGGGACCTCCCGCCCCGCCCGGGGGTCACCCTCGTCGAGGGAGGGGCCGAGGTCTGCGTCTACGCGGGGCACGCCGACGCGGTCGAGGTGTGCCTCTTCGAGGCAGGGGACACGACCGGCGCGACGGAGCGCCGGGTGGCGCTGCCGGAGCGCGCCCACGGCTTCTGGTTCGGGCACCTTCCGGGAGTGGGGACCGGGCAGCGGTATGCCGTGCGGGTGGCGGGTCCGTGGGAGCCCACCGCCGGGCTGCGGCACAACCCCGCGAAGCTCCTGCTCGACCCCTACGCCCGCGCGGTCGAGGGTGCGGTCACCTGGCGGCCGGAGGTCTTCGGCCACCAGGTGGGGGTCGAGCTCGCGGGCGACGTCGGCCTCCGCGACGACCGCGACTCGGCGGCATACACCCCCCGCTGCGTCGTCGTGGACCCGCACTTCGACTGGCAGGGCGACCGCCCCCCGGCCAGGTCGCTGGCGGAGTCCGTCATCTACGAGGTCCACGTGCGCAACCTCACCGTCGCGATGCCGCAGGTGCCCCAGGCGCTGCGCGGCACGTATGCCGGGCTGGCGCACCCCGCCACCCTCAGGCACCTCACGACCCTCGGGGTCACCGCGGTCGAGCTGTTGCCCGTCCACACGTTCACGTGCGAGCCCGGGCTGGTGCGCCAGGGGCTGCGCAACCACTGGGGCTACAACACGCTGGGGTTCTTCGCGCCGCACGCGCCCTATGCCGCCGCCCGCGACCCGCAGGGGGTGCTCGACGAGTTCAAGGGGATGGTCCGGGCGCTGCACGAGGCGGGCCTGGAGGTGATCCTCGACGTCGTCTACAACCACACCTGCGAGCAGGGGGCCGCCGGGGCGACCCTGAGCTGGCGCGGGCTCGACAGCCGCGCGTACTACCGTCTCGACGAGCGCGGGCACGACATCGACGTCACCGGGTGCGGCAACACCCTCGACCTGCGCCACCCCGTGGTCTGCCGGATGGTGCTCGACTCGATGCGCTACTGGGTGCAGGAGTGCCACGTCGACGGGTTCCGGCTCGACCTCGCCGTCGCCCTGGCGCGGGGCCGCAACGACGACTTCGAGCCGGACCACCCCTTCCTCGTCGCGCTGCGGACCGACCCGGTGCTCTCCCGGGTGAAGAACATCGCCGAACCGTGGGACCTCGGCATGCAAGGCTGGCGGACCGGGCAGTTCCCCCCACCCTTCGCCGAGTGGAACGACCGGTACCGCGACACCGTCCGCTCGTTCTGGCTGGCCGACCTCGACCGCGACAACGAGGTCCGGACGGGTCACGGGGTCCAGGACCTCGCCACCCGGCTGGCCGGCTCGCAGGACCTGTTCGGCCGTCGCGACCGGGGCACCATCGCGTCGGTCAACTATGTCGCCTCCCACGACGAGTTCACCGCCCTCGACCTGACGACGTGGAACCGCAAGCACAACGACGCCAACGGGCAGGAGAACCACGACGGGTCGGACAACGACCTGTCGTGGAACCACGGGGTCGAGGGGCCCAGCGACGACGACGGCATCGCGGGCACCCGCCGGCGCTCGGTGCGCAACCTGCTCGGCACCCTGCTGACCTCGACCGGAGTGCCGATGCTGGGTGGCGGCGACGAGATCGGACGCACGCAGCGCGGCAACAACAACGCCTACTGCCAGGACAACGAGATCTCCTGGTTCGACTGGGAGCTCGCGGGCTGGCAGCAGGACCTGCTCGAGACGACCCGCTTCCTCGTGGCGCTGCGTGCCGCCAACCCGGTGCTCCGGCAACGGGAGTTCTTCTCGGCCCGGAAGGCGCGCGCGGACGGCTCGATGGACCTCGAGTGGTACGACGCGGCCGGACAGGGCATGAGCGTCGCACGCTGGAGGGACCCGGCCACGAGGACCCTCTCCATGCTCCTCGACGGCACCGACCTGGGCCAGCCGTCGGTGCTGCTGCTCTTCCACGGCGCGGCCCAGGGCACCGAGGTGAGCCTGCCCCCACCTCGGGGCGGGACGGCGTACGACCTGCTGTGGGACAGCGCGTGGGACCGGCCGACGGCCCCCCAGCGGCTGGACCCCGGCACCGGACCGGTCGCGGTGACCGCCGCGTCGATGCGGGTCTACCGCGTCGCCGGCGCCTGACCGTCGACGCGACGGCGCTGGCGGTCAGGCGTTGGCGGTCCGGCGTTGGCGTTGGCGTTCGGCGTTGGCGTTCGGCGGTCAGGCGTTGGCGACGAGTCCGAGCTCGCTGCCGCTCGCCAGGCCGCGGTGGTGCGGCAGGATCCGGACGCTGTAGCCGAACGAGCCGGTCCGGGACAGTGTGAGTGAGCCGGCGAACAGGTGCCGACCGCCCTCGTAGCTCTCGCCGTAGTGCAGCGGGGCCGTCTCGACGTCGCTGACGAGCTCGTCGGACTCGGAGGTCCGGCCGTGGACGAACTGCACCTCGACGTCCTCCGGCAGCAGCGGTCCGAGGTCGACGTAGGCCCGGAGACTGAGGGTGTCGCCGATCTGCGGCGAGTCGGAGACCCCCGACGGGTCGACGTGGTCGACGCGGACCGACGGCCAGGCCGCCCTGACCCGCGCCTTGTAGGCCGCGAGGTCCTTCGCGCCGGCGAAGCTCGGGCCGTTGAGGGAGCGTCCGGCCACCGCCGCGGGGCCGTAGAGCTGCTCGGTGTAGTCGCGGACCATCCGGCTGGCGAGGACCTTGGGGCCCAGGGTCTCGAAGGTGTGCACGAGCATCTCGAGCCAGTGCAGCGGCAGCCCGGCCTCGTTCCGGTCGTAGAAGTGCTCCGTGACGGAGGTCTCGATGAGGTCGTAGAGGGCCGCGGACTCGATGTCGTCACGGCGCTCGGGGTCCTGGACCCCGTCCGCGGTGGGGATGGCCCAGCCGTTCTGGCCGTCGTACCACTCGTCCCACCAACCGTCGAGGATCGAGAGGTTGAGGCCGCCGTTGAGGGCGGCCTTCATGCCTGAGGTGCCGCAGGCCTCGAACGGTCGCAACGGGTTGTTCAGCCACACGTCGCAGCCGGGGTAGAGGTACTGGGCCATGCCGATGTCGTAGTTGGGCAGGAAGGCGATCCGGTGCCGGACCGCCGGGTCGTCCGCGAACTGCACCATCTGCTGGATGAGGCGCTTGCCGGTCTCGTCGGCCGGGTGCGACTTGCCGGCGATGACCAGCTGCACCGGGCGCTCCTTGTCCAGCAGCATCGCGGTCAGCCGCTTCGGGTCGCGCAACATCAGGGTGAGCCGCTTGTAGGTCGGCACCCGCCGGGCGAACCCGATCGTCAGCACGTCGGGGTCGAGGACGTCGGCGACCCAGCCGAGCTCGGCGCCCGTCGCCCCGCGGGCCCGCCACGCCGCCCGCACCCGGCGGCGGGCCTCGACGACGAGCTGGGCGCGCATCTCGCGCTTGGTCGCCCAGATCTCGTCCCAGGGCACCTCGCGGATGCGGTGCCAGGCCTGGTCCCGGTCGACCTCGATGGTGCCGAGGTGCCGCCCGGCGAGCTGGTAGACCCGTCGGTCCACCCAGGTGGGGGCGTGGACGCCGTTGGTGATGCTGGTGATCGGCACTTCGGCGGAGTCGAACCCGGGCCAGAGCCCCTCGAACATCTCGCGGCTGACCTCCCCGTGCAGCAGCGACACCCCGTTGGCCCGCTGGGCGAGGCGCAGCCCCATCACCGCCATGTTGAACATCCCCGCCTGGCCGCCGGGGTAGTCCTCTGCGCCGAGGGCGAGCAGGCTCTCGATCGGGACCCCGGGGATGGCGTTGTCGCCCCCGAAGTAGAGGGTGATCTTCTCCGCGAGGAACCGGTCGATGCCGGCCGGGACCGGCGTGTGGGTGGTGAAGACGGTGGCGGAGCGGACCGCCTCCAGCGCCTCGTCGAAGCTCATCCCGTGGGCGCGGACCATCTCGGCGATCCGCTCGACCCCGAGGAAGCCGGCATGGCCCTCGTTGGTGTGGTAGACGTCGGGCTCCGGCGCGCCGGTGAGCCTGGACCAGAGCCGCAGCGCACGGACGCCCCCGACCCCGAGCAGCAGCTCCTGGTCCAGACGCCGGTCGCCGCCACCGCCGTAGAGCGCGTCGGTGACCGCCCGGGCGCTGTCGTCGTTCCCCGACACGTCGGAGTCGAGCAGCAGCAGGGGCACCCGCCCCACCTGCGCCTTCCAGACCCGGGCCCGCAGCACGCGTCGCGCCGGTAGGGCCAGCTCGAGCACGCACGGCTCACCGGCGGCGTCCCGCAGCAGGGACAGCGGCAGCCCGTCCGGGTCGAGGACGGGGTAGGTCTCCTGCTGCCACCCCTCGCGGTTGAGGGACTGCTTGAAGTACCCCGTCTTGTAGAACAGGCCGACACCGACGACGGGGACGCCGAGGTCGGACGCGGACTTGAGGTGGTCGCCCGCGAGGATGCCGAGGCCGCCGGAGTACTGCGGGAGCACGTGCGTGATGCCGAACTCGGGGCTGAAGTAGGCGATCGAGCGCGGCGCCGAGGGCGTCCCGTCCGGGCCGTGCTGACCCTCGGCCCACCCCTGGTACCACCGGGGCTCGTGGAGGTAGCGGTCGAGGCAGGCGCGGGCCTCCTGGACCCTGGCGACGAACTCCTCGTCGTGGGCGAGCCCGTCGAGCCGGCCGGCCGACAGCCCGGCGAGCAGGCGCACCGGGTCCTCGTGGATCGCCGTCCACCGCGCGGGGTCGATGCCGGCGAACAGGTCCCGGGTCGGGGGGTGCCACGACCAGCGCAGGTTCTGCGCAAGGTCGCCGAGAGCGGCGATGGGCTCGGGCAGGACGGTGCGGCCGCTGAAGCGACGGATGGCCTTCACGTGCGCTGACTATAGGGGCTGTCCGCCCTCCGCCCCGTCCGCGGGCGGCCGCGCACCGGCGCGGAACCGGGCACCCGCGCGTGCGGGTCGGATGCGGGCAAGCGTGCGGGGGACGAGTAGCGTCGGTGCGGTGACCGCGACCTCCGCCGCCCGCTCCTCGGTCGTGCCCGCGACCGTGCCGGACCCCCTGCACCCGGGCGTCGTCCCGTTCGGCCGGATCCCCGTCCAGAACGTCCGGCCCCTCGTCGACGCCGGGGCCCGGCCGGCCAAGTCGGTCGAGCGCGAGGAGTTCCTCGTCACGGCCGAGGTCTTCCGCGAGGGCCACGACGCAGTCAACGCGACCACCGTCCTCACCGACCCCGACGGCGTCGAGCACCACTACCCGATGACCTGTGACAACCCCGGGCTGAGCAAGTGGAGCGCGCTCGTCGCGGCCGACCGCCCGGGGTGGTGGACCTACCGGGTCGAGGGCTGGTCGGACCCCTACGCGACGTGGGTGCACGACGCGACGATCAAGGTCGAGGCCGGCATCGACACAGAGATGATGCTCGAGGCGGGCGCCCGGGTGCTCGAGCGTGCCCTCGCCGCCGCCGCCGACGGAAGGGGCGACACCGGGGAGATCCGGGACTCGGTCACGGCCCTGCGCGACACGAGCCGCCCGGCGCTCGCGCGGCTGCACGCGGCCACGTCCCCGGAGATGCTCGCCTTCTTCGCCTCCCACCCGCTGCGCGAGCTCGTCAGTCCCAGCCCGGCATTCAACCTGCTCGTCGAGCGCGGGCTCGCGCTGTGCGGCGCGTGGTACGAGATCTTCCCCCGGTCCGAGGGCGCCACCCAGGACCCGGTGACCGGGCGGTGGACGTCCGGCACGCTGCGCACCGCTGCCCGGCGCCTGCCGGCGATCGCGGACATGGGCTTCGACGTCGTCTACCTCACCCCCATCCACCCGATCGGCACCACCGCGCGCAAGGGGCGCAACAACGCCCTGTACGCCGAGCCGGGCGACCCCGGCAGCCCCTACGCCATCGGCTCGCCCGACGGGGGGCACGACTCGATCCACCCCGACCTCGGGACCTTCGAGGACCTCGACCACTTCGTCGCGGAGGGCGCCCGGCTCGGGCTCGAGGTGGCGCTCGACATCGCCCTGCAGTGCTCCCCGGACCACCCCTACGTCACCACTCACCCCGAGTGGTTCACCACCCGGGTGGACGGCACGATCGCGTATGCCGAGAACCCCCCGAAGAAGTACCAGGACATCTACCCGCTGAACTTCGACGAGGACCCCGCCGGTGCCTACGCGGAGGTGCGCCGGGTGGTCCAGGTGTGGATCGACCACGGGATCAAGGTCTTCCGGGTCGACAACCCGCACACGAAGCCGGTCCAGTTCTGGCAGTGGATCATCGCGGACGTGGCCACGAGCCACCCCGAGGTGATCTGGCTGTCCGAGGCCTTCACCCGGCCCGCGATGATGCACACCCTCGCCAAGGCCGGCTTCCAGCAGTCCTACACCTACTACGCGTGGCGCAACCTGAGGCGGGAGCTCGAGGACTACCTCCGCGAGCTCTCCGGCGAGGCCGCGGCATACATGCGCCCGTCCTTCTGGCCGACCACCCACGACATCCTCACCCCGTACCTGCAGTACGGCGGCCCGACCGCGTGGCAGCTGCGGGCCGCCCTCGCCGCGACGCTCGTGCCGACCTATGGCATCTACTCCGGCTACGAGCTGATGGAGCACGTCGCGAGGCCGGGCGCCGAGGAGCAGGTCGACAACGAGAAGTACGAGTACAAGAACCGCCGGTGGGAGGACTACGAGCCCGGTGGCCCCAGGGAGGGACAGTCGCTGGGCCCCTACCTCAAGCGGCTCAACGAGATCCGCGCGGCCCACCCCGCCCTGCACTGGCTGCGCAACATCGTCTTCCACAGCGCCGACGACGAGAACGTCCTCGTCTTCTCCAAGTCCCGGTTCGTGGAGGGCCGGCGCGACACCGTCCTCGTCGTCGCCTCCGTCGACCCGCACGCGACCCGGGAGACGCTGGTGCACCTCGACATGCCGGCCCTCGGGCTGGGCTGGGACGGGCAGTTCGCCGCCCACGACCTCATCACCGGCCAGACATGGGACTGGCGCCGCGACTCCTTCGTCCGGCTCGGCCCGGAGACCCAGCCCGTGCACATCATCGAGGTCAGGAGCGCCTGAGCGTGCAAGGTCTCAACCTGTCGCAGCCGGGCCTGCGGCACGACCCGGAGTGGTTCCGCACGGCCGTCTTCTACGAGGTGCTCGTCCGCGCCTTCGCCGACTCCAAGGGCTCGGGCGCGGGAGACTTCACCGGGCTGACCCAGCGCCTCGACTACCTCCAGTGGCTCGGGATCGACTGCCTGTGGCTGCCCCCCTTCTACGCCTCGCCGCTGCGTGACGGCGGGTACGACATCGCCGACTTCGCCGCCGTGCTGCCCGAGTTCGGCACGCTGCCGGAGTTCATCGAGCTCGTCTCCCAGGCGCACGCCCGGGGCATCCGCATCGTCACCGACCTCGTGATGAACCACACCTCCGACCAGCACCCGTGGTTCCAGGCCTCGCGCGCCGAGCCCGACGGCCCGTACGGCGACTTCTACGTGTGGTCCGACAGCGACGAGGGGTACTCGGACGCGCGGATCATCTTCGTCGACACCGAGGTCTCGAACTGGAGCTTCGACTCGGTCCGCCGGCAGTTCTTCTGGCACCGCTTCTTCTCGCACCAGCCGGACCTCAACTTCGAGAACCCGCGCGTCCAGGAGGCGATGTTCGACGTCGTGCGGTTCTGGATGGACCTCGGCATCGACGGCTTCCGGCTCGACGCCGTGCCCTACCTCTTCGAGGAGGAGGGCACCAACTGCGAGAACCTTCCGCAGACGCACGAGTTCCTCGTGCGGCTGCGCGCCATGGTGGACAGCGAGTACCCGGGCCGGGTGCTGCTCGCCGAGGCGAACCAGCCGCCGGTCGAGGTGGTCGACTACTTCGGCACACCCGAGGCGCCGGAGTGCCAGATGTGCTTCCACTTCCCCGTCATGCCACGCCTCTACTACGCCCTGCGCGAGGAGAAGGCCAAGCCGATCGTCGACGTCCTCGCGGAGACCCCGGACATCCCGCCGGGCACGCAGTGGGGCACGTTCCTTCGCAACCACGACGAGCTGACGCTGGAGATGGTCACCAACGTGGAGCGGGCGACGATGTACGCCTGGTACGCCCCCGACCCGCGGATGCGCGCCAACGTCGGCATCCGGCGCCGCCTCGCCCCCCTGCTCGACAACTCGCGTCCCGAGATCGAGCTGATCCACGCGCTGCTGCTGTCGCTGCCCGGGTCGCCCTGTCTGTACTACGGCGACGAGATCGGGATGGGTGACAACATCTGGCTCAACGACCGGGACGCGGTGCGCACGCCGATGCAGTGGACGCCGGACCGCAACTCCGGCTTCTCCAGCGTCGACCCGGGCAAGCTCTACCTGCCGGTGATCTCCAGCCTCGTCTACCACTACAACAACATCAACGTCGAGGCGCACATCGCGTCGAGCTCATCACTGCTGCACTGGGTACGCGGCATGCTGCAGATCCGCAGCCGTCACCCGGTCTTCGGTCTCGGCACCTTCCGGGTGGCAGAGGCCGAGAACGACACGGTCCTCGCCTTCGTCCGCTCCGTCGGGGCCGGTCCCGACCGCGAGGCCGAGTCGGTGCTGTGCGTCAACAACCTGTCCTCCCGTCCGCAGGCGACCAGTGTGCAGCTGCCCGAGGAGTTCGCCGGGTGCCAGCTCGTCGACCTCTTCGGGGGCCACGGCTTCCCGTGCATCGACGAGCATTCACGGGTACTCCTCACCATGGGCTCCCGGGACTTCTTCTGGCTGCGCCTGCGCCCGGCGAGCGCCCGTGACTGACCCGCGGGCGTCCGCCCCACCGCGCGCGCCGACGACGGAGGAGCTGCTGCCGGAGTGGATGAGCGGGCAGCGCTGGTATGCCGGCAAGGGGCGACTGCCGCGGCTGCGGCGGGTGGGCGGCTTCCACCTCGAGGACCCGGCAGGCGAGGTCGTGATCGAGACGCATATCGTCGCCGACATGTCGCTCGCCCCTCCTGTCGTCTACCAGGTGCCGCTGAGCTACCGGGGGGGGCCGCTGCCCGGCGCGGACCATGCGCTGGTGGCGTCCGCGCTGCCCACCGAGCACGGCAGGCGCTGGGTCTACGACGCCCCGCACGACCCCCGGTACGCGCAGCTGCTCATGCGGCTCATCCTCGACGGTGGCCGGTCCTCGCCCCCGGACCGGGCCGGGACCACCGACCGCGGGGCCGACGGGCACTGCACCGGCCCGCGGACGCACCTGCAGGTCGACTCGTCGACGGTGCTGCGCGGCGAGCAGTCCAACACCTCCGTCGTCTGCCGGATGCGCGATGCGTCGGGGAGCCCGGCAGAGCCCGTCATCGTCAAGGTGTTCCGGGTCCTGCAGCCCGGTGACAACCCGGACGTCGTCGTCCAGGCCGCGCTCAGTGCGGCCGGGTCGACCCAGGTCCCCCCGACCATCGGCTACGTGGGGGCCCGGTGGGGGTCCCCGGCGGACCCGGCAGGGCGCGGGGCCGTGGTGGGCGGCCACGTCGCCTTCGCGCAGCGCTTCTTCCCCGGGGTGGAGGACGCCTGGCGGGTTGCGTCGCGGGCCGTCGCCGAGCCAACCAGCTTCGCCGGACCCGCCCGCGAGCTCGGGGCGGCCACCGCGCGGATCCACGTCCAGCTCGCGCAGTGCTTCGGCACGACGCCGGCCACCGCCGCGGCGAAGTCGGGGCTGCTCGCCTCGATCCGGTCGCGCTACGGCGCCGCGCTCGCCGAGGTGCCGGCGCTCACCGCCCACGACAGCGTGATCCGCTCGGTGATCGCCGGACTCGCGCGGGCCCCGTGGCCCCCGTTGCAGCGCGTCCACGGCGACTACCACCTCGGCCAGGTGCTCCACGTCGGCGACCGGGGCTGGGTCGCGGTCGACTTCGAGGGCGAGCCCCTTCGGCCCCTGTCCGAGCGGGTCCGGCCGGACCTCGCGCTGCGGGATGTGGCCGGCATGCTGCGCTCGTTCGACTACGCCGCCGGGGCCGCCGAGCAGGCCACGCCGGGCCGGTCCGCGCGGGGGTGGGCCGACGAATGCCGGATGGCCTTCCTCGAGGGCTACGCCGGCGTCACCGGACGCCCCCCCGGACGCGACGCCGGGCTGACGCGGGCGCTGGAGCTCGACAAGGCCCTCTACGAGGTCGTCTACGAGGCGCGCAACCGGCCGGACTGGCTGGGCATCCCGGTCCGCGCCGTCGAGCGGCTCGCCGCGGAGGGCAGCGCCGCCCCATGACCCCCGTGTCGACCAGCGCGCAGGTCGCCGACGAGAGCGCGCTCCAGGCGTTCCTCGAGGGCCGGCACTCCCAGCCCCACGACCTCCTCGGCCACCACCAGGGGCCGGGAGGGCTCACCGTGACGGCATACCGCCCGCTGGCGGGCTCGGTGCGCGCCCGACTGGCCGACGGCTCGGAGCTCGACCTGCACCACGTCCGGGACGGCCTCTGGTCGGGCACCGCCGCCTCCATCACGGCCACCCAGGACTATCGCCTGCTCGTCTCCTACGGCGACGGCGTCGAGCACGAGCAGGACGACGCGTACCGCTTCGCGCCGACGCTGGGGCACATCGACCGCCACCTCATCAGCGAGGGCCGCCACGAGCAGCTGTGGACGGTGCTCGGCTCCCACGTGCGCAGCTACGACGGCCCCCTCGGCACCGTCTCCGGTGTCTCGTTCGCGGTCTGGGCGCCTCGGGCAACGGCTGTCCACGTCGTCGGCGACTTCAACGGGTGGGACCGGGTCTCACACCCGATGCGGCTGCTGGCCCCAACGGGCGTCTGGGAGCTGTTCGTCCCGGGTGCCCGCGAGGGGATGAACTACCAGTACGCCGTCCGCGGCGCCGACGGCGTCGTCCACGCCAAGACCGACCCGATGGCCCGCCGGACCGAGGTCGCCCCGAAGACCGCCGCCGTCGTCACCGAGTCGCACTACGAGTGGGGCGACGACGAGTGGATGCGCCGCCGCGGCGAGCACAACCCCCACAACGGACCGATGAGCACCTACGAGGTGCACCTGGGCTCCTGGCGGCAGGGTCTCGGCTACGCCGAGCTCGCCGAGCACCTCGTCGCCTATGTCAAGGACCTGGGGTTCACCCACGTCGAGCTGCTCCCCGTTATGGAGCACCCCTACGTGCCCTCGTGGGGCTACCACGTCACCGGCTACTACGCCCCGACCGCGCGGTGGGGGACGCCAGACGAGTTCCGCCAGCTGGTGGACCACCTGCACCGCAACGGGATCGGCGTCATCCTCGACTGGGTGCCCGGCCACTTCGCCACCGACCCCTGGGCGCTCGCGAGCTACGACGGGGAGCCGCTCTACGAGCACGCCGACCCCCGGCGCGGCTGGCACCCCGAGTGGGGGTCCTACATCTTCGACCTGGGCCGTCCCGAGGTGCGCAACTTCCTCGTCGCCAACGCGATCTACTGGTTCGAGGAGTTCCACGTCGACGGGCTTCGCGTCGACGGCGTCGCCTCGATGCTCTATCTCGACTTCTCGCGCGCGCCCGGGCAGTGGGTCCCCAACTCCTACGGAGGCCGCGAGAACCTCGAGGCGGTGCACCTGCTCAAGGAGACGAACGCGACGGCATACAAGCGGGTGCCCGGCATCGTGACGATCGCGGAGGAGTCCACCTCCTGGGCGGGGGTGACCGCCAGCACCGAGCGGGGTGGTCTCGGGTTCGGGTTCAAGTGGAACATGGGCTGGATGAACGACACCCTGCGCTACCTCGGCCAGGACCCGCTGTTCCGGCAGTACCACCACAGCAGCATCACCTTCGCGATGATGTACGCCTTCACCGAGAACTTCGTCCTGCCGATCAGCCACGACGAGGTGGTCCACGGCAAGGGCTCGTTGCTGCGCAAGGCCGTCGGCGACCGGGACACCCAGCTCGCGACGCTGCGGGCCTTCCTCGCCTACCTCTGGTCCCACCCGGGCAAGCAGCTGATCTTCATGGGCTGCGAATTCGCGCAGGAGTCCGAGTGGGCGGACGGGCGCAGCCTCGACTGGTGGCTGCTGGACCAGCCGGCGCACTACCGGGTGCACGCCCAGGTCAAGGAGATGAACGCCATCTACCGGGCCCGCAGGGAGCTGTGGGAGTACGACACCGTCCCAGCCGGCTTTGCCTGGCTCAACGCGGACGACGCGAGCCACAACACGTTCTCCTACCTGCGCTTCGGGGCCGGCGACCGCGCCGACGACGCACCCGTGCTCGCCACGGTCGTCAACTTCAGCGGACAGACCCACGACCCCTACCGGATCGGGCTGCCGCGGGGCGGCAGGTGGCGCGTCATCCTCGACACCGCCGGCTACCGTCCCGACGCGCCGAGCTCGGCAGGCCTGGTCCTCGAGGCCGAGCACACCACGTGGGACAACCAGCCGTATGCCGTGAACCTCATCGTCCCGGGCCTGTCGACGGTCTGGCTCGTCCCGGACGCCGACTGACCGAGGGAGCAGCTGAAATGACCCACCCCCGCGCAGGGCAGCCCGCCCGTCCTGAGGACCTCGTCGACCTCGGAGCGCTCGTCGACGCCTACTACGACCGCAAGCCGGATGCGAGGGAGGTGGACCAGCAGGTCGTCTTCGGCACATCCGGGCACCGGGGCTCCAGCCTGGCCACGGCGTTCAACGAGGACCACATCCTCGCAACGACCCAGGCCATCTGCGACTACCGGTCCTCGGTCGGGGTCGACGGCCCCCTGTTCCTCGGTCGGGACACGCACGCCCTCTCCGAGCCGGCCTGGCAGTCGGCCCTCGAGGTCCTCGTGGCCAACAGGGTCACCGTCATGGTCGACGACCGGGACGGCTTCACGCCCACCCCGGCGGTCTCGCACGCCATCCTGCGCGCGAACCGCGGCAAGGTCGGGGCCACCACCGGTGCCTCGGGGCTCGCCGACGGGATCGTCGTCACGCCGTCCCACAACCCGCCCGCCGACGGCGGGTTCAAGTACAACCCCACCCACGGTGGCCCCGCCGACACGGACGCCACGTCGGCCATCGCCGCGCGCGCCAACCAGCTCATCGTCGAGGGCATGGCGGAGGTCAGGCGGGTGCCCCTCGCCGCGGCCCGGGCGGAGGTCGGCCGATACGACTTCCTCGGGACCTACGTCGACGACCTGCCCGACGTGGTGGACCTCGCCCGCGTCAGGGAGGCCGGGGTGCGCATCGGCGCCGACCCGCTCGGCGGGGCGTCGGTCGCCTACTGGGGCGAGATCGCCTCGCGCCACGGGCTCGACCTGCGCGTCGTCAACCCCGAGGTGGACCCGGCCTGGCCGTTCATGACCCTCGACTGGGACGGCAGGATCAGGATGGACTGCTCCTCGCCGTACGCGATGGCCTCGCTCATCGAGCGGCGGTCCGAGTACGACATCGCCACCGGCAACGACGCGGACGCGGATCGGCACGGCATCGTCACGCCCGACGCCGGGCTGATGAACCCCAACCACTACCTCGCGGTGGCCATCGGCTACCTGTACGGCGGGGCCAGGCCGGCGTGGCCGCAGGGGACCGCGGTCGGCAAGACCCTGGTGTCCTCCTCCATGATCGACCGGGTCGCCGACGACCTCGGTCGGGACCTGCTCGAGGTCCCGGTGGGATTCAAGTGGTTCGTCCGCGGGCTGCTCGACGGGTCCGTGGGCTTCGGCGGCGAGGAGTCCGCGGGTGCCTCGTTCCTGCGGTTCGACGGGACGGTGTGGACCACTGACAAGGACGGCATCATCCTGGCCCTGCTCGCCTCGGAGATCCTCGCGGTCACCGGCCGGACGCCCAGCCAGCACTACGGTGACCTCACCGCGCGGCACGGCGACCCGGCATACGCCCGCATCGACGCGGCTGCCAGCCGCGAGCAGAAGGCCGCGCTGGCCGCACTCGCTCCCGAAGCCGTCAGCGCTGAGAGCCTCGCCGGAGAGCCGATCACCGGGAAGCTGACGACGGCGCCCGGCAACGGTGCCCGGATCGGCGGCCTCAAGGTGACGACCGAGAGCGCCTGGTTCGCGGCCCGCCCCTCCGGCACCGAGGACGTCTACAAGATCTACGCCGAGTCCTTCCGCGGACCCGAGCACCTCGCCCGGGTGCAGGCCGAGGCAGCGGAGGTCGTCAGCGCCGCGCTCGGCTCCTGACCAGGGTTCCCTCGGGGCGCAGGGTTCCCTCTACCCGTCCCGGGCCGACGGCGCTGCCCAGGGGTCGGAAACGGTCGTCACCGGGCGGATCTGCCAGCCACGTCCGACCCCTCACCCTGCGTCCTCGCCACGTCCCTCGCCGCGGCCTCGCCGCGTCCCTCGCGGAGGGCACTCAGAACAGGGCGCTCATCAGTGCCCTGCGGGCCCGCCCGACCCGCTCGTCGCCCGGCCCGACGATGGCGAACAGCTCGAGCAGGTGCTCCCGGACCCGGTTGCGCTCCTCGCCCGCGGTCACCCGGACAGTGGCGACGAGGCGTGCGAACGCGTCCTCGACGTCGCCGCCGAGCAGGTCGAGGTCGGCGGCCTGCAGCTGGGCCGTCACGTCCGAGGGGTCGGCCGCCGCGGCTGCGCGCACCCGCTCGAGGTCCAGCCCCGTGGTGCGCTGCAGCAGCCGGACCTGGGCCAGCCCCACGGCGGCGTCGCCGTCCGCCGGGTCGTCCTTGAGTGCCTGCTCGTATGCCGTGACCGCGCCCGCGAGGTCGCCGGCCTCGAGCGCGTCGAACGCCTGTTGGTGCAAGGGGGGCAGCGCCGCGTCCTGTCCGTCGTCCGGCTCGGGCACGTCCTGCTCGGCGGTGACCTGGACCCGGCCGGTGACGCCGTGCTGGACCGCGAGCCTCAGCAGCTCGTCCACCCACGGGAGCACCTCGGCCTCGCTCTGTACGCCGACGAACAGGGGGACCGGTTGAGCCTGCACCAGGCCGATCGCCACCGGTACCGACTGGACCTGGAAGGCCCGGAGCAGGCCGGGGTTCTCGTCGACGTTGACCGAAACCAGCTGGAAGCGGCCTTCGTACCGCCGGGCGACGGCCGTCATGACGTCGACGAACCGGGCCGACTCGACGAGCCGGCCGGACCACAGCACGATGATGGCCGGGACCCGGACGCTCGCGCTGATGACGTCCTCGAAGGTGGCATCGCCCGCACGGAGGACGAGGGCGTCAGGGTCGGGGGCGCCCGGCGCCCCGGGGCCGCCGCCACCCGGGGCGCCCGAGGTCGGGCCACCGGCGGGGCGGGCGAGGGCGGACAGGTCGACGGCGCCGCGCAGCGCGGAGGCCGTGAAGGGCTGGTCGGTCATGGCTCCATTGTCCCCGATCCGGCTCCCGCCGGGACCCCGCCCCCGGATCATGCGGCGGACGCGGCATACAGGTGGGCGGTCAGCCGGTCAGGCCCGACCGCGAGGGCCGGGGCGGGGTCAGAAGCGGGCCGGCTCGCGGTAGCTGCCCCACTCTTCGCGCAGCGCGTTGCAGATCTCGCCCAGGGTGGCCTCGGCCCGGGCCGCCGCCAGCATCGCCGGCACCATGTTGCCGTCGGTGCGAGCGACCGCGAGCATGCCCGCCAGCGCGGCCCGCACCGCCGTCTCGTCACGGGCTGCCCGCCGGGCCCCGAGAGCCTGCACCTGCTCGCGCTCCACCTCGTGGCTCACCCGCAGGATCTCCAGCTCGTGGCTGACCGACTCGGTGTGGCAGTTGACCCCGACCACCCGCTTGTCGCCCTTCTCGAGGGCCACCTGGTACTGGAACGCCGCGTCGGCGATCTCGGCCATGAACCAGCCGTCCTCGATGCCACGCAGGATGCCGGACGTCATCGGCCCGACGGCGTGCTCGACGGCACCCGACGCGCCGGGCGCCCGGCCGAGCTCGGCCATCGCCCGGATCCGGTCGAAGATCCCCTCCGCCTCGGCCTCGATCCGGTCCGTGAGGGCCTCGACGTACCACGACCCGCCGAGGGGGTCCGCGACGTTGACGACGCCCGTCTCCTCCATCAGCACCTGCTGGGTGCGCAGCGCAATCTCGGCCGACTGCTCGGTCGGCAGCGCGAGCGTCTCGTCGAGCGCGTTGGTGTGCAGGGAGCTGGTGCCTCCGAGCACCGCGGCGAGCGCCTGGACGGCGGTGCGCACGACGTTGTTGTAGGGCTGCTGCGCGGTGAGCGAGACCCCCGCGGTCTGGGTGTGGAAGCGCAGCCACTGGGCCTTGTCCGTCCTCGCGCCGTAGACGTCGCGCAGCCAGCGGGCCCAGATGCGCCGCGCGGCACGGAACTTCGCGACCTCCTCGAAGAAGTCGAGGTGCGCGTCGAAGAAGAAGCTCAGGCCCGGCGCGAACGCGTCGACGTCGAGCCCGCGGGAGAGCCCGAGTTCGACATAGGCGAACCCGTCCGCGAGGGTGTACGCCAGCTCCTGCGCGGCCGTCGAGCCCGCCTCGCGGATGTGGTAGCCGGAGACCGACAGGGGCTTGTATGCCGGGATGTGCTCGGCGCAGTACTCCATGAGGTCACCGATGAGGCGCAGGTGCGGCTCGGGCGCGAAGAGCCACTCCTTCTGGGCGATGTACTCCTTGAAGATGTCGGTCTGCAGGGTGCCGTTGAGCACGCCGAGGTCGACGCCCTGCCGCTCGGCGGCGACGAGGTACATGCAGAAGACGGGCACCGCCGGCCCCGAGATCGTCATCGAGGTCGTGACGTCCCCGAGCGGGATGCCGTCGAAGAGCGCTTCCATGTCGGCGGCGGAGTCGATCGCGACGCCGCAGTGCCCGACCTCACCGAGGCTGAGCGGCTCGTCCGAGTCGCGGCCCATGAGGGTCGGCATGTCGAAGGCGACGGACAGGCCGCCCCCTCCTCTGGCGAGGATCATCTTGTAGCGCTCGTTGGTCTGGACCGCGTTGCCGAAGCCGGCGAACTGCCGGATCGTCCAGGTGCGCCCGCGGTAGCCGGTGGGGTAGAGCCCACGGGTGAAGGGGAACTCGCCGGGCCAGCCGATCCGGGGCATCCGCTCGTCCGCCGACTCCATCTCGGGCGTCGGGCCGTATGCCGGCTGCACCTCCACCCCGGACAGCGTCGTGAAGTCCGCGTCCCTGACCAGCCCCTGGGCGAGGGCGGCGTCGTACCGCGCCTGCCACCGCTGCCCGCCCGTGGTCCCGTCAGTCATCGCACCAATTTACTAGGGCGTCCTCATTATCGGCCAATCGTCAGGCCGGGGGGTCGGGTCGAACGGCAGGCGCAGTTCGGCGGGGCACGGCGAAACGCTGGCCAACCGGGCTCACCGGCCGCCACCGACACCGCGGCGGCGGACCATCCGGATCTCCTCGGCGCCACTGTCCTCGTGGGTCCTCGCGCTCCCGTCCTCGAGGAAACCGTGCCGACGGTAGAAGGCCCGCGCCCGCGCGTTGCCGGGCAGCACCCACAGCGACGCGTCCCGGTCGCCGACGACGGCACGCAGCAGCTCGTCCGCGAGCCCGGTGCCGCGCGCCCGCTCGAGCAGGTTGACCGAGTACAGCTCCCACCCGGTGGGGGCCCGCTCGTCGCGGGTCAGCCCGCCGCTGCAGACCCCGACCGTCTCCCCGGCGGCGTCGAGCGCGACGTAGCAGAGCGAGCCGGGCTCGTCGACCTCGGCGCGCAGGTGGAACCGCTGCGGCGGCACGGCATACCCCCGCTCGTCACCCACGACCGGGCTGCGCCTGGATGGCCGTCTCGAGGCGCTCGAGCTTGGCCGTCAGCTGGCCGGTGAACCCGGGGCGGATGTCGGCCTTGAGGACGAGGCTCACGCGCGGGCTGTGCGCCGCGACGGCGTCGACGGCGCCCTTGACGACCGCCAGGCACTCGTCCCACTCCCCCTCGATCGTCGTGAACATCGAGTCGGTCCGGTTCGGCAGGCCGGACTCGCGCACGACGGAGACGGCGGCCGCGACGGCGGCGCCCACCGACCCGTCGGGGTCCTCGGAGACGGCGGGGGCGACGGAGAAGGCGAGGAGCATGAGCCCACGGTATGCCGTGGGCACGCCGGCCCGGCGTGCGGCCGGCCCGGCATGCGGCCGGCCGGCAGCACCACCAGCGTGTCCCACTACGCTGCCGCGGTGGCGTGGACACCCTTCCGGCACGTCGACTGGAGCCTGCGCTCGTGCGGGCGGCACGGTCACGTGACGTATGCCCCGAGCGAGGCCCGACTCGCCGAACGGCTGCGCACGCAGACGCCGGCCGGGCCGGCATGGCGCTGCCTGCGCTGTGCCACCTTCGTCGTCGGCGAGCCGAACGGGTTCGGGCCGGCCGACCGGGCCCCCATCGTCCTGCGCGGCCCGGCCCTGCGGGACGCGTTCATCCTCCGGCTGCTCGCGACCGAGAAGGGCGTCCGCGGGCTGCTCATCGTCGCGCTGGCCTTCGGGGTGTGGAGGTTCGAGGGGTCCCGGACCGCGCTGCTGCAGGTGTTCAACGC
>JBPCOG010000085.1:0-8490 GCA_051000455.1 Lapillicoccus sp.
CCGCACGAGGCGCCCGTCCTCACGGCCCGTCACCGACCCGTCGTAGGCCTCGAGGCGCACCGGGGAGCCCGCGCCGAACACCGCCTCGAAGGCATCGGCCACGGTCATGGTCATCGGGCTCGGACCGTCTTGTCGTAGAGGGAGGGAAGGCGCCCCTCCGGGTCGTAGCGCTCCTTGACGGGACGGTATGCCGCTCCGCCGTACAGGGCGTGGAAGTCCTCCTCGCTGTAGAAGGCGTCGGAGTAGAGCGACTTGTGACCCCCCAGCCGGGTGACCGCTGCCTCGATGCCACGGTTGACGTCGCCGTCGGCGCGCCCGGGGGCGATCGGCACGGTCGACCAGAAGCCGACGTTGACGTACGACTCGCCCGGCCGCATCGGGTAGAGCGGCCAGGGGGGCGCCCCGTCCGCCGGCGGCTTGGTCTGCCGCATGGTCTGCCGCGTGGTCTGTGGCGAGATCTGGGGCGTGGTCTGCGGCGTGACCGGCGGCCGAAGCTGCACGGGACACAGCCAGACCGGCTCGATCGGCACCTCGCGCAGGAACCAGTCGAGGAACTCGCCGGTCCGGCCGAGGGGGATCTCGACGTCCTGCACGACCCGCTCCCGCCCGGGGCGCCCGCGTCTGCGGTCCACCGCCGCCACCAGTCCGTGCCGGCCCTCGAACGCGACGAGCTTCCAGTAGACGTCACTGCGCAGCCAGCGCTTCGGCCACAGGCGACGCACCGCCGGCCGCTGGGCCCCGAACGCCCGGGAGCACCAGAACCAGTCGGTGTCCCAGCGCCAGAGGTAGTCCCGCACCGTGAGGACGTCCCGCTCCCGGCTCTGGATGGAGCGGTAGAACACGTCCTGCCCGGTGTAGTCGCTCGGCGTGCCCTGGCTGCCGACGGCCTCCGACCACGAGCCGAGGACGAGGTACGACTCGTCCCGGCTGAACACCACCCCGTCAAGGAAGTCGACCGGCTCACCCCGATGGGTCCGGCTCGTCATGATCTCCCCCACCGCTTCCACGAGCCGGGTGAGATCGCGGAACCGCAGGTGGCGCAGCGCGACGTAGGGGCGGACCCGCTCGAGCTCGATGACGAGGCTGAGGGCGTAGCCGAGGGAGCCGTAGGAGTTGGGGAAGGTGCGGAAGAGGTCGGCGTGCCGGCCCTCGGGGCGGGCGACCACCACGTCGCCGGCCCCGGTGAGGATCTCTGCCTCGATGACGGACTCGTGTGGCAGTCCGCTGCGGAAGGAGGACGACTCGATGCCGAGCCCGGTCACCGCACCGCCGATGGTGATGGTCCTCAGCTGGGGCACCACGAGGGGCATGCAGCCCTGCGCCAACGTCGCGTCGACGAGGGTCTCGTAGGTCGCCATCCCCTGGACCCGGGCGGTGCGGGTCACCGGGTCGACGTCGATGACGCCACCGAACGCGGAGACGTCGAGCCGGCGGCCGGCGGGGGCGCGGGTGCGGGTGCGGAACAGGTTGGAGGTGCGCTTCGCCAGCCGTACCGGCTCCCCGGCCGGGAGGGCGGCGTACTCCTTCGCGATGTCCATCGTGGCGCGCGTGTGGGCCGCCAGCCTGGTGTGACCGCCCCCTCCCACACGGTCATTCAAGCACCCTCGGCAGTCGGCTGGGCTCAGTAGCCCCGGTAGCCGGTGGCCATCGCCTCGAGCCGGGCGATCCGCTCGTCCATCGGCGGGTGCGTCGAGAAGAACCGTGAGACGTCCTTCGCCCGGAACGGGCTGGCGATCATCATGTGGCTCGCGTTGATGATCTGCTGCTGCGGCGCGAGTGGCGCCCGCGCGATACCGGACTCGAGCTTGCGCAGGGCCGACGCGAGGGCGAGCGGGTCGCCGGTCAGCGTGGCGCCGTCCTCGTCGGCGTCGAACTCGCGGGTCCGGCTGATCGCCATCTGGATCGTCGACGCCGCCAGCGGTGCCAGGAGGGCCAGCCCAAGCATCGCCAGCGGGTTGGGGCGGTTCTCGTCCTCGCTGGCGCCGCCGAAGATCCCGGCGAACATCATCATCTGCGCGACCGAGGTGATGACGCCGGCGATCGCCGCGGCCACCGAGCTGGTGAGGATGTCGCGGTTGTAGACGTGCTGCAGCTCGTGCCCGAGCACCCCGCGCAGCTCACGCTCGTCCAGCAGCTGGAGGATCCCCTCCGTGCAGCAGACCGCCGCGTTCTTCGGGTTGCGGCCGGTGGCAAAGGCGTTCGGCGCCTCGGTCGGCGAGACGTACAGCCGCGGCATCGGCTTCCCGGAGCGCGTCGAGAGCTCACGGACGATTCGGTACATC
This sequence comes from Lapillicoccus sp., assembly GCA_051000455.1. GTDB lineage: Bacteria > Actinomycetota > Actinomycetes > Actinomycetales > Dermatophilaceae > JBPCOG01. The sequence goes on from JBPCOG010000085.1 coordinate 2,283, forward strand.
ACCGGGGCCTGGGCCTCGCTCACCGGGTACGCATGCATGGCGCGGATGGCCAGCTTGTCACTGTTCCAGTAGCCGTAGAACGTCGTCGCCACACCGAGGAGGGCGAAGACCCAGATGAAGCGCCCGTTCGCGACGAGTGCCCCAACCCCCAGCAGGAGGGCCCAGATCGCCCCGAACAGAGCGGCCGTCTTCAGCCCGTTGAAGTGCTGGTGCATGTCCGGACCAACGAGGCGCCCGTTCAGGACGTTCCCAGACTCGCGGCGACCGGGACACCGGTGGACCGTCGCTCAGCCGTACCCGCTGGCTCAGCTCCGCGGAACGCTCCGGCCCTCGCTACGCTCGTTTCCTCGCGCCCCTGTCGCTCAGCCGAACAGCCCGAGCAGCAGCTGTGGCTGCACCGAGAGGACCACCAGCCCGCCCGCCCCGGCGACGAGGGCGACCTGGTGGCTCGGGTGCGTCGACGGTGCGCGCGCGCTCTCGGGGTCCGGTTCGAGCAGCACCCAGAACCAGCGCAGGTACACGGCTACCCCGAGGACGACGTTGCCAGCGGCGAGCACGGCGAGCAGCCACCAGCCCTCGGCGACGACCGGCCGCAGCGCGACGACCTTGCCGACGAGCCCGAGCAGGCCGGGAGGAAGCCCGGCCAGCGAGGTGAGGGCCAGCGCCAGCGCGCCCCCGACGCGCGGACGGTTGCGCAACAGCCCCCGGTATGCCGTGAGCTCACCTCCGGCCCGGCCCCTGCAGCCGCGCATGACGACGGCGACGACGGTGAACGCCACCAAGGTCGCCACGACGTAGGTGGCGAGGTAGACCGCCGAGGCGCGGGCGCCCTTCTCGGAGATGCTGACCAGCGGCAGGACCACCCAGCCGGCCTGGGCGACGGTCGACCAGGCGAGCAGCCGCACGACGTCGTCCTGGCGCAGCGCGATGACGTTTCCCAGCGTCATGCTGGCGATGGCCAGCACGGCGGTCCCGACGAGTGCCGACGTCCCGAGCGCGGACAGTGACGTCAGCACCACGAGGAGCGCGGCCAGTGCGGCGATCTTGGACGCCCCCGCCAGGAACGCGGCGATCGGCAGCGGCGCGCCGGCGTATGCCGTGGGCGTCCACGCGTGGAACGGCACGAGGGACAGCTTGAACCCGATCCCGCCGAGGACGAGGACGACCGAGAGCGCGAGCAGGCCGCGCTGGGCGCTCGACGACGCACCGAGCGCGGACCCGCTGAGCAGGGCCGGGCTGCTCGTCGCGGCATACCAGCAGGCGGCTGCGAGGGTGAGCATCGCAAACGAGACGAGCGAGGTGGTGAGCAGCTGCACGGCACCGGCCAGGGCGCGGCGGGTGCCGGGCAGCGCCACGAGGGCGATAACCGGGAGGGTGGCCAGCTCGAGCGTGACGAGCCAGGAGCCGAGGTCGTGGGCTGCGCAGACCCCCGCGGCGCCGCTGGTCGCCGCGAGGAGCAGGCTGACCGTGACCGCCGTGCGGCCGGGTCGGGTGCGTCGCTCGAGCGGCCAGGCCAGCAGCAGGGTGACGGCTGCGGCGAGCAGGACTGCGACCTGCAGCGTCGCGGCCAGCGGGCTTGCCGCATAGAAGCAGGCGCTCCCGTCCGGCAGGCACAGGGTTCGCCGGCTGTCACCCGGCTTCGCGCCGAGGGCGCCGACCGTCCCGAGCAGCCCGACGGCCAGGGAGAGGAACGCGACCCCGTAGTGCACCCGCGGCGCGTCGGGTGCCACGACGTCGACGCCCAGCACGAGGACGGCCGCGACGGCGGGGGCGAGCACGGGGAGCAGGATGAGCAGGTCGAAGGAGATCATCGTCGCGTCCCGACGACCGAGGCACTGTCGCTCGCGGTGACCGCCAGCAGCGGCTGGGGCAGCACGCCCGCACCGATGACCGCCACGACGAGGACGGCGATGACGGCGTGCTCCCGGCCACGGGAGTCCTCGTGCTCGCGGCCCGCCCGTTCCCCCGCCCACACGGTCCGCAGCACGCGGGAGGCGTAGCCGGCGGCGAGGGCGAGGCCGCAGACGGCGAGCACGGCACAGACCCGGAAGAGGACCAGGGGACGGCCGGCGTCAGGTGACCACGCGGCATACACGGCCAGGAAGTCTCCCCAGAAGCCGACCAGCCCCGGCAGTCCGAGCGCCGCGGCGAAGCCCACGACGAGGGCGAACCCGAGGCGCGGCGAGCTCTCACGCAGCGCGCTGCGGCGCTCGCTGAGGTCGGCGCTGCCCCAGCGCTCCTTGAGGGCGCCGACGACGAAGAAGAGCAGCGCCGAGACCAGACCGTGGGCGATGTTGGCGAACAGCGCCGCCTGCAGACCCGTCTCGGTGCCGCTGGCGAGCCCGAGGGCGACGAAGCCCAGGTGCGCGACCGACGCGTAGGCGACGAGGCGCTTGAGGTCACGCTCCACGAGGCAGGCGAGGCCTCCCCAGAGGATGCCGACGGCGCCGGCTGCCGCGAGGAAGGGCGCCACGGATGCGAAGCCGTCAGGGACCGTCGGCATGGCGACGCGGACGATGCCGTACGTCCCCATCTTCAGCAGCACGGCGGCGAGGAGGACCGAGCCGGCCGTTGGCGCGACGGTGTGCGCGGGCGGCAGCCACGTGTGGGCCGGCCAGAGCGGCACCTTGATGCCGAGCCCGGCGACGAGCAGGGCGGCGATGAGGACCTGGGTGTTCCGGGGCACCCCGGCCCCGCGGGCGCTCGCCAGCGCGGTGAGGTCGGACGTGCCTGTCGCGGAGACGAGCGCGATGAGTCCGAGGAGCATGAGGGTCGAGCCCAGGGCCGTGAAGAAGATGAACCGGTAGGACGCGTCGGCGCGGACCGCGTCACTCCGGCGTTCGTCGCCGAATCGGATGATGAGCACCCACATCGGCACCAGGACGAGCTCGAACGCGATGAAGAACCCGATCGCGTCGCGGGTGAGGAACGTTGCGAGAGCGGCGAACTCGACCAGCAGGATGCACGCGTAGAAGGTGCCCGTCGAGCCGCCTGCGGGTTCGCGTCCTCTCGCCTGCACGACGACGGCGACGGTGAGCACTGCGGTCAGCAGGATGAGCGGGACGCTGATCCCGTCGACGGCGAAGTGCCAGCGCACCCCCAGCGACGGGACCCAGGCGGTGTTGACCTCCGGGCGGGTCCAGGCGGTCAGCCCGGTGAGGCCGAGGGTCGCCACGCTGGCGGCCAGGCCGATGGTGTTGCCCGCGGCGGGTCTCGTATGGCGGGCGGCTCCCAGCAGCCACAGGGCGGCGACCGCCGGGATGAGCAGCGAGAGGATCAGTGCCACACCGTCACCCCCGCCACGGCGAGGGCGACGACACCGATGACGAGGGCGACCAGACCGGGTGAGGACGCTCCCCGGTGCCTGCGCCCCGCGGCGGTGCCGAGGAGCCCGCTGAGCCGCGCGGCTCCCCGCGGGTAGGCGTCGACGACATCCTCGTCGAGGACGACGACGAGACGCGCCAGCGCCAGGACGGCCCGGCCCACGGCGACGTAGGCACGGTCGACCCCGAACCCCTGGTCCGAGCGGACCCCCCATCGTGGGCCGAGGGCCACCGCCGGGTCGGCGCCGGCGGGGGCGACGGCACGGACGGCGGCCGCGGCGCCCCCGATCAGCAGGAGGGAGAGCACCGCCGTGGTCAGCCCCAGGTGGAGCGGCCCCTCGAATGCGGGGAGGAAGAGACCGCCGACAACCGTCAGCACGGCGAGCCCGCAGACGACGACGGCGCTGGCGCCGCAGACCGACCGGAGGTGTCGGGCGGTTGGACGGTCGTCGCCGGCGGGAGCCGCGAGAGCGTCTGACTCGGCCTGACCGGTCGCGCCCTCGACGTCGGCGAGGAGGTCGGCCTCCTCCGTGGGGGAAAGCGGCCTCGCGCAGACCACGAGCCACGCACGGGTGCAGTAGGCGGCGGTGAGGGGGACGGTGAGCACGAGAGCCGCCAGGACGACCCAGGCGGCCGCCGGGTCCTTTCCCTGCAGGCCCGCCGCGGCGGCGCCGATGACCGACTCCTTGCTGAAGAAGCCGACGAGGGGCGGCACGCCGGCGAGCGCGAGCAGGCCGACGGCGAGGGAGACCTGCAGCCGGCCACGACCCCGGGCGGTTCCCCGCAGCACCGCGAAGGCGGTGCCGCCGGCGATGACCGAGAGCCACCCGATCGCGAGGAAGAGCAGCGACTTGAACAGGGCGTGGGAGAACAGGTGTGCCAGCCCCGGCGCCGGCCCGTCCGCGGCCGGGACCACCGCGAGCGCCGCGAGCATCATCGCGACCTGGCTGAGCGTCGAGTAGGCGAGCAGGCGCTTGACGTCGGACTGGGCGAACGCGAGGAGTGCCGCCCACACCATGGTCACCCCGGCGAGGACCGCAAGCAGGAGGCGGGCTGCGCCGGACGCCGCATACAGGGGGAAGAACCGGGCGACGACGTAGCTGCCGGCGGCGACCATCGTCGCCGCGTGGATCAGGGCCGAGGCAGGGGTCGGACCCTCCATGGCGTCCGGGAGCCAGTCGTGGAACGGGATGAGGCCCGACTTGCCTGCGATACCGATGAGCAGCCCCACCAGCGCGGCGGTGAGCCCCGGCGCTGCGTCGCGCAGGCCGGCGGTGGCCTGCTGCTGGGGACCTGCCCAGAACTCGATGACCGACGCGATGTCGGTGGACCGGGCTCCGACGCCGAGGATGACGAGCCCGACGATGAAACCGATGTCGGCGGTGCAGGTCACGAGCAGCGCCTTGTGGGCGGCGCGACGGGCCGACTCCCGGGTGCTGGTGTGTCCGATGAGCAGGTAGGAGCACCAGCCCATGACCTCCCAGCCGATGAGGGTGAGGATGAGGTCACCGCTCTGGACGACCAGCAGCATCGCCGCCAGGAACAGCGAGACCGTCGCGGCGAAAACCGGGTAGCGGGGGTCGTCGCGCAGGTACCAGATGGAGAAGACCTGGACGGCGAGCCCCACCAGCGCGACGGCGAAGGCGATGAGCGCGGCGGCGCGGTCGGTCAGCAGGTGCAGGGGGACGGCCAGCTCGCCGGTGGCGAGCGGGCCGATGGTTGCCACGGTGCGGGCGACCGGTTCCGTGGTGGCCCATTGCAGCAGCGACAGGAGCACCGTCAGTCCTGAGGCCGCCGCGGCCACGAGGCCCGACAGCGGCCGTCGGGTCCGCAGGAGCAGGCCGGCGAGCGCGGCGGCGGCCGGCACGAGGACCAGCAGCTGCACGCTGAGCGAGCTCACGCGCTCGCCTCCGCTGCCGCCGGTCGGTCGGTCCGGGCGTCCGGCCCAGGGGCCGGCTCTCGGTCCGCCCCGAGGTCCCGGTCCGCCTCGAGGTCCGGGTCCGCCTCGAGGTCCGGGTCGTCGTGGAGGTCCGGGTCGTCGTCCAGTGGCGAGCTGAGGTCGATGTGACCGTGCAGGCGGAACGCGGCGAGCACCACGGCGAGCGCGACGCAGATCTCGGCGGCCGCGATGGTGATGACGAACAGCGTGAGCACCTGCCCGGCCCGCAGCGCCGAGCGGTCGAGCGCGCCGATGGTCACCAGCAGCAGGTTCGCCGCGTTAAGGATGAGCTCGACGCCGATGAGGACGAGCACAGCGTTGCGCCGGGCGAGCACTCCGTAGGTCCCGGCGCCGGCGAGGACCGCGGCGACGGCCACCGGCAGCCACAGGTGGATCACCGTGGGGCCCTGTCGCGCTGCGCCGCCCTCGGGATGGCACCGGCGACGCGCGAGACGGCCAGCGCGCCGACCAGCGCGGCGAGCAGCAGCAGCGACAGCAGCTCGAAGGGCCACACCCACGAGCCGAAGAGCGCGGCCGCCACCGCGTGGGTGTCGCCCTGGTCGGGCGTCGCCGCACCCGTCCCGACGAGGGGGACGAACAGGGCCGCCAGCAGGACAGCGGTCGCCGCCCCGAGGACGGCCCCCATGGCCCGCTGCAGGGGCGAGGTGCTCAGGTCGGGGTTCGGGCCGATGGGGGCCCGGGTCAGCATGAGGGCGAAGAGCACGAGCACGACGACGGCCCCGACGTAGACGAGCAGCTGGACGAGCGCGACGAGCTCGGCGCCCAGCACGACGTAGCACCCGGCGAGCGTCCCGAGGCAGACGACCAGCCAGAGCGCGGCGTGGACCACGTGCCTCGTCGTCACCGACAGCATGGCGCTGACCGCGGCGATGACGCCGACGATGCCGAAGACGAGGTCACGCGAGGTCATGGCTGCTCGTCGCCG
>JBPCOG010000172.1:0-3471 GCA_051000455.1 Lapillicoccus sp.
TCGTCCACGCGGCCCTGTCGACGCCCGGCGCTGATCTCCCCGATCTCGACGAGGTCGTGCGAGGAGATGGCTCCGAGCTCCAGGGCGCGCCGGACCTCGACCGCTCCGGTGGGCGGCGGGGCCAGGACCGCGTCGCGTGACTCCACGACGACGAGCGCGTCGCGGAGCGTCGCGGTGTCCACCTCGCCGGTTCCGTCCGCGTTGTAGCCGACCGAGTTGACATGCGCGCCGGCACGCAACCAGCGCCGGAGCACGACAGGGCTCCCTGAGTGGGTCGCTGCGCACACGACGTCGGCCGACGACACGGCGTCCTCGATCGAGGGCGCCGCCTCGGCCGGGATCCCCAGCGCACCGAGGCGCCGCACCAGCTCCTCGACGTCCGGTTGGTTGCGGCCGGCGACGCGCACGACGGCGACCCCCGGCAGCCGGGCGACGGCCAGGGCGTGCGCGCGGGCCTGGGTCCCGGTGCCGATCACGGCCACCACGTCGGCATCCGCTCTGGCCAGCAGCCTGGTGGCGAGCGCGGAACCGGCTGCGGTGCGCGTTGCCGTCACGTAGGTCCCGTCCATGACCGCCAGCGGGCTGCCGGTGTCGGGGTCGAAGCAGCAGATCAGGGCCTGGTGGGTGGGCCGGTCCCTGTTGTCGGGGAAGAGGGACACGAGCTTGGTGGTCAGGGCCCCGGCGGAGGGCAGGAAGGCGGGCATCGCCACCAGCATGGCGTGGTGCTCGGGGACCTGGGCGGCCACCCGGGAGGGCATCGAGAGGCGGCCCTCGCTGAGGTCCACCATCGCCCCCTCGAGGGCATCGACCAGATCGTCGACGTCGAGCAGGGTCTCGACCTGCGCGGCGGACAGGACCAGCACGGCGCCTCCTCCTCGTTGCCGGGACGGCGAGCCTCCTCAGCCGTCTGCGCCGATGTCCTCGTCCCAGAGGTCCGGCCGCAGCGCGATGAAGTCAACCATCATCCCGACGCACTCCGGGTCGTCGAGCAAGACGACCTCCACGCCGTGCTCTGCCAGCCAGTCGTGCCCGCCGTGGAAGCTGCGGGCCTCCCCGATGACCACGCGGGAGATTCCGAACTGGCGGACCAACCCGCTGCAGTACCAGCACGGCGACAGGGTGGTGACCATGGTGGCGCCCCGGTATGACGGCTGGCGTCCGGCCTTGCGGAACGCGTCGGTCTCGGCGTGCGTGGCGGGGTCGTCGTCCTGGACTCGGCGGTTGTGCCCGCGTCCGAGGAGACGGCCGTCCACTGCGAACAGCGCGGCCCCGATGGGGATGCCGCCTTCGGCGAGACCGACCCTGGCCTCCTCGAGCGCGACCGCAAGCCGCGCCCGGTCCTCGCCGTGCCGGTCGCCCTCAGCCACGAGTAGGCGAAGCTGTTGTCGCCGGCGCCGTCGCGGTGGCCGAGCGCGGCGGGAGCACCCGGAACAGCACGGCATACAGGCCGGCGGCGACGACGAAGCCCACCTCGAAGGTGAGGTCGCCCGCGTTGGGGTAAGCCGTGGGAACCGGCCCCACGTACCGCTGCTGGTTGGAGAACAGCCAGATGGACAGCACCATCCCGACGGCCATGGCGATCGGGCCGGCCCAGTTCCGGTACCCGCGGTCGGTCAGCAGCCCGGTGACGTCGCTGCCCCGGCGCAGGTAGCGGTCCACGAGGACCACACCGAGCCACGGCCCGATCCAGTAGGAGATGACGAGCAGGAAGCTCTCGTAGTTGGCGCCGGCGTTGTCCAACCCGGCAAACGCGACGAGCAGGCCCGCCACGCCGAAGACGACCGCCACGACGGCCCGGGCCCGGCGGGCCGCCAGCCGGAAGCCGATCGCGAGGAACGACATCGCGCCGGAGTAGACGTTGAGCGCGTTGGCGGCGATGGCCCCGAGGGCGATGCACAGCAGGGTCAGCTTGCCGAGCACCGACGGCATCACCGACGTGTAGACGCCCGGGTCGAGTGCGGCTGTGCTGCCGACGGCCGAGACCATCGCCGCGCCCGCGCTCTCGAGCAGGACGCAGGAGAGAAAGACGCCCGCCCCGGCGTACAGCCCGGCCGGCCGGCCGGTCCCGGGGGGCAGGTAACGCGTGTAGTCCGAGGCGTAGGGGTTCCACCCGCAGGTGTACCCGAAGGTGGCCCCGGTCATCACGAGAAAGCCTGCGATGGTCGACGGCCCACCGGGCAGCGCCGCCTGGCCCGGGTTGGACTTGCTGAAGATGACGAGCGCCCCGAGGACGAACACGGTCGCGAGGACGGGCAGCGCGTAGCGCTCGAAGACGTGCACGAGGTTGTGACCCATGAAGGCGACGAGCAGCATCGCGGCGACCACGAGGACCAGGCAGACGCCGGTCGCCAGAGGGGGGACGAGCGCGTGCAGGGCCAGGGCGCCGCTGATGCTGTTGACCGCGAACCACCCGATGCCGGCCACGACGGCGTTGATCCCTGCCGGCAGGGCATTCCCGAGGAAGCCGAAGCCGGTGCGGCTGAGCACCATCTGGCACATCCCGCTGGACGGCCCCCACGACGAGACGATCGCGTGGGTGATCGAACCCAGGCCGGTGCCGAGGATGATCGCGGCCACGCTCTGCCAGAACGTGAGGCCGAAGAAGAGCACCCCGAGGATCCCGACGCCGATCGTCGCGAACTCGAGGTTCGGGGAGATCCAGGTCCAGAACATCTGCCGGGGGACGCCATGACGCTCGCCGAGCGGGACGACGTCGACCCCTCCCGGCTCGACGGCCAGGGTCTTCGAACCGTAGTGCTCTGCCTCGATGGGGTTGATCTCGGCGGTGGTCCTGGCGCCGACGGTGCGGTCCGGAGGAGTCATGGCGAGATCATCCCGCGCTTGCACCCTCCGCTGGTTATCGTTGTGTTAAATCCACCGTCGCGGGTGAGCGCCAGGACATGCCGGTATGCCGCCCGGTATGCCGCGCTGCCTCGCCTCGGCCGCGGCGCCACGTGTGAGGATGACACCGGATGACCACGGCTGCCCCGACGGGACCCAGAGATGACATGAGCCACCGACCACCCCCTTCAAGCGGCGTGGGACCGCTCCCGCTGCTGTCAGGGAAGCGGTACGACGAACCCTCGCTGTTCGTCCCGGAGAACCTGCTCCGCGAGGCTCGTCGGCAAAGATCGCTGCCCGATGTCCGCGTCCCGGAGGTTGCCCTGCTCGACCCAGACGGTGACATCGTGCGCTACCTGACCGCCAGCGGCACCGGACAGCGCCATCCGGGTTGGGCCTGCTACCACACGGACATGTGGACCACCGACCTGCACGGAGTCGAGATGGGCGTCGTCGGCACGGCCGTCGGCGCACCTTTCGCCGTCCTGGTGGCTGAGCAGCTCGCCGCGTCCGGAGCGCGCCTGGTCATCAGCATCACCTCAGCCGGCCTTCTCAGCGCCGCGAGGCAACCCCCATACTTCCTGCTCATCGAGCGCGCCCTGCGCGACGAAGGCACCAGCGCGCACTACC
>JBPCOG010000328.1:0-1981 GCA_051000455.1 Lapillicoccus sp.
CTGCTCGTAGGTCGGCAGGTCCACCATCTCAGGCTCCCTCGTGGTCGGCGGGCCGGGGGGAGAGGGCTGTTTCACAGTGAAACAGGGTTCGGGGGCGGGGTCGGCGGCCGGGGCGTCAGCACCCAGCCCCGGGGCACCCGCGAGCAGCGGGGCCCCCCAGCGCTCGAGGAGCCGGCGCTCGAGCGCGGCGCCCACGGCATACAACCGCTCGTCGCGCATCGCCGGGGCGAGGACCTGGATGCCCGTCGGGAGGCCGTCCTCCGGGGCGAGACCGCTCGGCAGGGACAGGCCCGGGACGCCCGCGAGGTTCGCCGGGATCGTCGCGACGTCGTTGAGGTACATCGCCATCGGGTCGTCGAGCTTCTCGCCGATCCGGAACGCGGTGGTCGGGGCGGTCGGGGACACGAGCACGTCGGCGCGCTGGAAGGCGGCGGTGAAGTCCCGGGCGATGAGGGCACGCACCTTCTGCGCCTGGCCGTAGTAGGCGTCGTAGTAGCCGGAGCTGAGGGCGTAGGTGCCGAGGATGATGCGCCGTTTGACCTCGGAACCGAACCCGGCCTCGCGGGTGGCGGCCATCACCTGCTCCGCGCTCGGGTCCTCGACACCCGGCGGGCTGACCCGGAGCCCGTAGCGCATGGCGTCGAACCGCGCGAGGTTGCTCGAGGCCTCACTGGGCAGGATGAGGTAGTAGGCGGCGAGCGCGTAGTCGAAGCTCGGGCAGTCGACCTCGACCACCGCGGCACCGCAGTCGACGAGCAGCGCGACGGCCTCGTCGAAGCGCTGCCGCACGCCCGCCTGGTAGCCCTCGCCGCCGAGCTGCCGGACCACCCCGATCGTCAGCCCCTCGACGTCCCCGCGGCGGGCCGCCGCGACGACCGGGGGGACCGGCGCGTCGATGGAGGTGGAGTCCATCACGTCGTGGCCCCCGATCACCGAGTGCAGCAGCGCCGTGTCGAGGACCGAGCGGGCACACGGACCGGCCTGGTCGAGGCTCGAGGCGAGCGCGATGAGGCCGTAGCGCGACACGCCTCCGTAGGTCGGCTTGGCCCCGACCGTGCCCGTGACCGCCGCTGGCTGCCGGATGGAGCCACCCGTGTCGGTGCCGATGGCCAGCGGCGCCTGGAAGGAGGCGACGGCCGCCGCCGACCCGCCACCGGAGCCACCGGGGATCCGCTCGAGGTCCCACGGGTTGCGGCTGGGGCCGTAGGCCGAGTGCTCGGTGGAGGAGCCCATCGCGAACTCGTCCATGTTGGTCTTGCCGAGGATCGGCATGCCCGCCCGGCGCAGGAGGGTGACGAGCGTGGCGTCGTACGGCGGGACCCAGCCCTGCAGGATCCTGCTGCCGGCCGTCGTCGGCAGGCCCTTCGTCACGACGACGTCCTTGACCGCCACCGGCACGCCGGCCATGACGTCGAGCCCCTCCCCGCGGGCCCGCCGCTGGTCGACCGCACGGGCGGCCTCGAGCGCGCCCGCGGCGTCGACGTGCAGGAACGCGTGGACGGCGCCGTCGACGTCGGCGATCCGGTCGAGGTGCGCGCTGGTCACCTCGGTGGCGCTGACCTCCTTGCGGGACAGGGCGTCGGCCAGCTCGGCGGCACTGGCGCGGGTCAGGTCTGGGTTCACGTCGGGGGGGTGCCTTCGGTTCGGGGACGGTATGCCGGGAGGGTATGCCCGGGGGGTGGGCCGGGGACGCTCGAGCCGGGTATCGGGCCGCCCGGTCAGTCCTCCGTGAGGATGCGGGGGACGGCGAAGCGTTGCTGCGCGGACTCGGGGGCGCCGGCCAGGGCCTGCTCCGCGGTGAGCCCCGTGCGTACCTCGTCGGGCCGGGTGACGTTGGCCAGCGGCAGCGGGTGCGACATCGGCTCGACACCCTCGGTCGGTGCCTGCTGGACGGTGGCAACCGCGTCGAGGATGACCGTCAGCTCGCCGAGCATCCGGTCCAGCTCGGCGTCGTCGAGCTCGATGCGGGCCAGGTTCGCCA
>JBPCOG010000032.1:0-3478 GCA_051000455.1 Lapillicoccus sp.
TCGCGTGGAGTGGGCGCCGCGACGGCCCGTGCGTTCGCAGAGCGCGGCGACCGGGTCGTCGTGCACTACCGGGCGGCCGAGGCCCTGGCCAAGGAGCTCCTGGAGAGCCTCCCGGGTGCCGGCCATGCTCTCGTGCAGGCCGACCTGGCCCGGCCCGACGAGGCGCGCGCCCTGGCGGACGAGGCGATCGAGGCGCTCGGCCGCGTCGACGTCCTCGTCAACAACGCGGCGCTGTTCCTCGCCCCCGCCGGCGGTGGCAGTCGGCGGGGCGAGCACCGCATCACGGACGTGGACTACGACGCGTGGGTGGGTGCCTGGGAGGCGACGCTGGCCACCAACCTCCTGGGGCCGGCCAACCTCACCTGGTGCGTTGCCCGGCACATGCTCGCCGTCCCGCCGACCGCCGGCAGTCCCGCCGGCCGGGTCGTCAACGTCGGCTCACGCGGTGCCTACCGCGGGGAACCAGACGTACCGGCATACGGGGCAAGCAAGGCCGGGCTGCACGCCTTCGGCCAGTCGATGGCCGTCGCGCTGGGGCCGCACGGCATCTCGGTGGTCAGCATCGCCCCCGGCTTCATCGCCACCGACATGGCCGCCCAGCTTCTGGACCGCCCGGAGGGCGACGCGATCCGCGCCCAGAGCCCGTTCGACCCGGTGGCGACCGCGGACGAGGTGGCCCGCGCGATTCTCACGCTGGCCGACCCCGGCGCCGAGTGGGTCTCCGGTGCGGTGGTCGACTTCAACGGAGCCAGCCACCTGCGCTGAGGCCGCCGGGAGACAGCGCTGCCCATGTCGGCGCCGGGGGACGTAGAGTGCAACGGGTGGCACGCGTGGCTGCTCCTCCCGCGATCGAGGCCGCCGACGAGACGGCAGGCGACGATCCCGCAGGCCGCCTCCGACCCCTTCTGGGCCGGCGCTGGCTGGTGGTCGGCCTCATCCTCGCGCTGGCCGTCGCGAGCGCCGTCGCGCTGAGGCTGTGGGGGGGCTCCGGCCCGGCGCCGCTCACCCAGCGTGACGTCGACGCGCGCGTCCAGCACGGCATCGAGCAGGAGCGCAAGGCCCGGCTGGCCGCTGCCCCCGACGCCGCCGTGGCGCACCGGGCCATCGCGCCGTCCCTCGTCTACATCAGCACCCAGCGTGCTGGCTCCGCCGGCTCGGAGGTGGGGACGGGAGCAGGGGTCGTCGTCAAGAGCGACGGCAGCGTCCTCACGGCACTGCACGTCGTCGACGGGGCGACCCGGATAACGGCCCGCTTCGCCGACGGCACCGAGGCCGGTGCCACGGTTGCCAACCAGCAGCCGGCCAGCGACATCGCCGTGCTGACGGTCGACCGGCTGCCCCAGGTCGTCGTCCCCGCGGTCCTCGGCGGTGGGGCCCGGGTCGGCGACCCCGTGTTCGCCGACGGTCACCCCCTGGGGCTGGCCGACTCCCTGTCGGCGGGCGTCGTCTCGGCCCTCGACCGCAAGGTGCGCGTGGACGGGGGCCGCAGCCTCAGCGACCTCATCCAGTTCGACGCGGCCGTGAACCCGGGAAACTCCGGTGGGCCCCTGCTCGACCGGGACGGTCACGTGATCGGCATCGTCACCGGCCTGGCCAACCCCAGCAAGCAGGGGTTCTTCGTCGGCATCGGCTTCGCCGTGCCGATCGCCACCGCCGGCGGCGTCGCCGGCAGCCCGCCGCAGTGACGCCGTGACCGCGACCCCAGGGAGAGCCGTGCCGGATCGAGCAGGCCGTCCAGACCAGCCACCCCAGCACCCGCTGGAGCAGACCCTCTACGAGGTCAAGAAGACGATCGTCGGTCAGGACGAGCTGCTCGAGCGGATGATGGTCGCCCTCCTCGCGCGCGGCCACCTGCTCGTCGAGGGCGTCCCGGGGCTGGCCAAGACGATGGCGATCAAGACCCTGGCTGCGGCCGTGGGCGGGGAGTTCCAGCGCATCCAGTTCACCCCCGACCTCGTGCCCGCCGACCTCATCGGCACCCGGATCTACAACCAGAAGGAGGGCGAGTTCCAGGTCTCCCTCGGGCCGGTGTTCGCGAACCTCGTCCTGGCCGACGAGATCAACCGGGCGCCGGCGAAGGTCCAGAGCGCCCTGCTCGAGGTGATGCAGGAACGACAGGTCACCATCGGCCGGCAGAGCTACCCCGCACCCGACCCGTTCCTCGTCATGGCGACGCAGAACCCCATCGAGTCCGAGGGCACCTACGCGCTGCCCGAGGCGCAGGTCGACCGGTTCATGCTGAAGACCCTCGTCGGCTACCCCAGCCCCGCGGAGGAGTTCGTCGTCGTGGAGCGGATGACCTCCGCCCTGGCGGCCACCCAGCAGATCATGGACACCGAGACCCTGCGCCGGTTCCAGCAGGCGGCCGACGCCGTCTACGTGGACCCCGCGGTGATCGAGTATGCCGTGCAGCTCGCCATCGCGACCCGCAACCCGGGCGCAGTGGGCCGGGGCGACCTGGCCCGCTACCTCTCGTTCGGGGCCAGCCCGCGGGCCTCGATCAACATGGTGCTGGCAGCGCGGGCCCTGGCTTTCCTGCGGGGCCGGCTCTACGCGCTGCCGCAGGACATCCGGGACCTGGCCCGGGACGTCCTGCGGCACCGGATCGTGCTCTCCTACGAGGCGCTCGCCGAGGACATGGCCGCCGACGACCTGCTCGGACCGATCCTCGACGCGGTCGAGCCGCCCAGCGCGCCCCTTCGCGAACAGCCTTCCCGGGCAGGCGAGTCACCGTGGACCGCAGGGCAACCCTGACACCCGAGCGGCTGCTGCGCCGTCTCGAGTGGCGTATCGTCCGGCGGCTCGACGGACGCCTGCAGGGCGACTACCGGACCCTCTTCCGCGGGACCGGGGTCGACTTCACCGACCTGCGCGAGTACGAGCCCGGCGACGACCTGCGCCACATCGACTGGAACGTCACCGCCCGGATGGACACCCACTACGTCCGCCAGTACGTCGAGGACCGGGAGGTGACCGCCTGGCTGCTCCTCGACCACTCCGCGTCGATGGGTTTCGGTCCTGTCGACCGTCAGAAGCGGCTCGTCCTCGCGGAGGTCGCCACGACCCTCGCCCACGTCCTCACCAGGGGCGGCAACCGGGTCGGCGCCGTCCTGTTCGGCACCGAGGTGGAGCGAACCATCCCTCCCGCGTCGGGGCGCAACCAGGTGCTGCGGATCGCCCGTGAGCTGGTCGACCGGCCGAGCCCTCCGGCGCCCGGGGCGACGACCGATCTGGCCGTGCTCCTCAGGACTGCGCACGGGATGGCCAGGCGCCGCTCGCTCATCATCATCGTCTCCGACTTCATCAGCGAGCCCGGCTGGGAGGTGCCGCTCACACTGCTGGCACGGCGTCACGAGGTGGTGGCCATCCAGGTCGGCGACCGTCGCGAGTTCGAGCTGCCGGCGGTGGGGATGGTCTACGTGGAGGATGCCGAGACGGGTGAGCAGATCTTCGTCGACACCGACGACCCGGCGTTCCG
>JBPCOG010000020.1:0-8658 GCA_051000455.1 Lapillicoccus sp.
CCAACAAGTCCTTCATCGTCAACCGGATCGGTGACATCGGCCTGATCATCGCGATGGCCGTCCTGTTCGCGGCCGTCGGCGCCCTCGACTTCGCCACGGTGCACGGCAACGCCGACGCGATGAGCACCACGACGCTGACCGTCGTGGGGCTGCTGCTGCTCCTCGCTGCCTGCGGCAAGTCGGCCCAGTTCCCGCTGCAGAGCTGGCTGGGTGATGCGATGGCGGGCCCGACGCCGGTGTCCGCGCTGATCCACGCCGCGACGATGGTCACCGCCGGTGTCTACCTGATCGTGCGCAGCCAGGCGATCTTCGACCTGGCCCCGGACGCCCGCCTGGCCGTGGTCGTCGTCGGCACGATCACGCTGCTCTACGTCGGCTGGGAGGGTGTCGGGCTGGCCTCGTGGCTGCTCATCGGCTTCTGGAACCACAACCCGGCCTACGCCACGGCCGCGAACAAGGCGTTCGTCGCCAACCGGGTCGGCGACTTCGGCCTCTCGGTCGCCATCATGATCATGTTCTTCCAGTTCGGCCGGGTCGACTTCGCGGGGGTCGACGCCGCAGTGGCGCAGGCCAACCAGGGGGCGCTGACCGCGATCGGGCTCTTGCTACTGCTCGGTGCCTGCGGCAAGTCGGCGCAGTTCCCGCTGCAGAGCTGGCTCGGGGACGCGATGGCCGGCCCCACGCCGGTGTCCGCGCTGATCCACGCCGCGACGATGGTCACCGCCGGGGTCTACCTCGTCGTGCGCAGCCACGCGATCTTCAACGGCGCCCCGAACGCCCAGCTCGCCGTGGTGGCAGTCGGCGCCGTCACCTTGCTCTTCGGCGCCGTCGTCGGGTGCGCGAAGGACGACATCAAGAAGGCGCTGGCCGCGTCCACGATGAGCCAGATCGGCTACATGATGCTGGCCGCCGGTCTCGGGCCGGTGGGCTATGTCTTCGCGATCTTCCACCTGCTGACCCACGGCTTCTTCAAGGCCGGCATGTTCCTCGGGGCGGGGTCCGTCATGCACGGCATGGAGGACCAGGTCAACATGCGCCGCTTCGGCGGGCTGTCCGGCGCCATGAAGGTCACCT
The DNA here is from genome assembly GCA_051000455.1 of Lapillicoccus sp. Taxonomy (GTDB): domain Bacteria; phylum Actinomycetota; class Actinomycetes; order Actinomycetales; family Dermatophilaceae; genus JBPCOG01. The sequence continues at coordinate 1,075 of JBPCOG010000020.1, forward strand.
GGGTCACCTTCGGCATCGGCTGGCTCTCGATCATCGGCTTCCCCCTGCTGTCCGGCTTCTGGTCCAAGGACAAGATCATCGAGGCGGCGTTCGTCGGGGAGGGCTGGCGCCCGTGGGTCTTCGGCATGGCCGCGCTCGTCGGTGCCGGGATCACCGCCTTCTACATGTCCCGGCTCTTCTTCATGACCTTCCACGGCAGGAGGCGCTGGACCGACGACGTCCACCCGCACGAGTCGTCCCTGACGATGACGGTCCCGATGATGGTCCTCGCCGTCGGCTCGGCGTTCCTCGGCCTGGTCCTCGGCCCGACGGACATCATCACCAGCTGGCTGGCCCCCGTCGTCGGTGGGAACGAGGCCGGCGCGGAGCACGCGCCCGTCATCCCGGCATACCTGCTCATCGCCCTCACCCTGCTGCTCGTCCTCGGCGGGGTCGGGCTCGCGTGGGTCCGGTACTGGCGCGACGAGGTCGCGCGGGTGGTGCCGGTCGGCAGCCTCGCCACGCGCGCAGCCAGGAACGACCTCTACCAGGACGAGGTCAACGAGGCGCTGCTCATGCGGCCCGGCATCAGCCTGACCCGTGCGCTCACCTTCCTCGACACCAGGGGGGTGGACGGGGCCGCAGGTGGCCTGGCCGCGCTCATCGGTGGGACCTCCTCACGGGTTCGCAGGCTCCAGAACGGGTTCGCCCGTTCCTATGCCCTGACGATGCTCGCGGGCGTCGTCGTGATCCTCGGTGCCGTCTGGGTGATGCAGTGATGAACCAGCTCCCCTGGCTGACGATCATCGGGGCCATCCCGCTGGTGGGCGCGCTCGTCGTGGTGCTGCTGCCCGCCGGTCTGGCCGACCGGGCCAAGCACGTCGCGCTCGGCGCGTCACTGGTCACGCTGCTGTTCGCCGTCGCGGCCGCGCTGCAGTTCAGGACGGCCTCGAGCGAGCAGTTCCAGCTCGTGGAACAGCATCGGTGGATCCCGCAGTTCGGCGTCAGCTACGCCCTCGGGGTCGATGGCATCGCGCTGGTCCTCATCCTCATGTCGGTGATCCTCACCCCCATCTGCCTGCTCGCCGCGTGGCGGGACCTGCCCGTCGCCGGGGAGGGCGCCGGCACCGGACGGGAGAAGGGCTACTTCGCCCTCATGCTCGTGCTCGAGACGTTCATGGTCGGGGTGTTCGGGGCGACCGACGTGTTCCTCTTCTACGTCTTCTTCGAGGCGATGCTCATCCCCATCTACTTCCTCATCGGCCAGTACGGCGGCCCCCGACGCCAGTACGCCTCGATGAAGTTCCTCCTCTTCTCGCTGCTCGGCGGGTTCGTCATGCTGGCCGCCGTCATCGTGCTCTACACCCAGGGACCGGGCGGGCCGGACGGCTTCCTCGTCTCGAGGCTCACCGGCCTGCAGATGAACGCGACGACGGAGCGGCTGCTCTTCCTCGGCTTCTTCTTCGCCTTCGCCATCAAGGCGCCGATGTGGCCGCTGCACACGTGGCTCCCCGACGCGGCGGCACAGGCCCGGCCCGCCACCGCGACCCTGCTCGTGGGGGTCCTGGACAAGGTCGGCACCTACGGGATGATCCGCTTCTGCCTTCAGCTCTTCCCGGAGGCGAGCAAGTGGGCGACCCCCCTCGTCATCGCGCTGGCGGTCATCTCGGTCCTCTACGGAGCACTGCTCGCGATCGGGCAGACCGACATCATGCGCCTGGTCGCCTACACCTCGATCAGCCACTTCGGGTTCATCGTCCTCGGGATCTTCGCCTTCACCACGACGGCGGGCGCGGGCTCGACCCTCTACATGCTCAACCACGGGTTCTCCACCGCTGGACTGTTCCTCTTCGCGGCGATGCTGATCTCGCGGCGCGGCAGCCAGCGGATCCCCGACTTCGGGGGCTGGCAGCGCGTCACCCCGGCCCTCGGAGGAGTCTGGCTGGTCGCCGGCCTCTCCGGCCTGGCGCTGCCCGGCCTGGGCACCTTCCTGTCCGAGTTCCTCGTCCTCGTCGGGACCTTCCAGCGGTACCGGGTGGCCGCCGTCCTCGCGACCGCCGGCATGATCCTCGCGGCCCTCTACATCCTGCTGATGTACAAGCGGATGATGACCGGTCCCAGGCCGGCGATCGACGTCCACGTCCCGGACCTGACCGTCCGGGAGCGGTGGGTCGCCGCCCCGCTCATCGCGTTGTTCCTCCTGCTCGGGTTCTATCCGGGACCGGCGCTGGACCTGATCAACCCGGCCGTCCGGACGACCCTGTCGAAGGTCCGGGTCACCGACCCCGCGCCCGTCTCGGGCGTCCCGGCCGCAGCCGAGGGGGGGGCGAAGTGAACGTAGCCTGGTCGGGCGGGCGGGGCCTGCCGGCGCTGGCCGGGGAGTTCACGGCGGCGAGGCTGGACTACGTCGCGGTGCTGCCCATGCTCATCGTGTTCGGCGCAGCGATGGTCGGGGTGCTCGTCGAGGCCTATGTCCCCAGATCGAGGCGGTATGCCGTGCAGCTGGCGGTGACGCTCGGCGGGCTGCTCGCCGCGCTGGTGGCGCTCGTGCTCGGTTCGGTGCAGCACCAGTCCATGACCGGTGGGGTGGTCGTCCTCGGCGGCGGCACCCACGGGTCACTGGCCATCGACGGGCCGTCGCTGTTCCTCCAGGGCGCCCTGCTCGTCCTGTCCTTCCTCGGCGTCCTCGCGATGGCGGAACGACTCGGCGGGGTCGGCGCGGACGCCTTCACCCCGATGGGCGCGGCAACGCCTGGCTCGAGCCAGGAGGCGGCCGCCCTGCGCGCGGGCCTGACGACCTCGGAGGTCTTCCCGCTGACCCTGTTCGCTGTCGCCGGTATGATGATGTTCACGGCCTCGGCGGACCTGCTGACGATGTTCGTCGCGCTCGAGGTCCTCTCCCTTCCGCTCTACATCCTCTGCGGACTGGCCAGACGCCGCCGGCTGCTGTCCCAGGAGGCCTCCCTCAAGTACTTCCTGCTCGGAGCGTTCTCCTCGGCCTTCTTCCTCTTCGGCACCGCGCTGCTCTACGGCTTCGCCGGCTCGGTCTACCTCGACGACATCGCCACGGCGATCACGGGATCGTCGTCCCAGCTGCCGGAGCTGCTCGTCCCTGGCGTCCTGCTCGTCATCGTCGGCCTGCTGTTCAAGATCGGCGCGATGCCGTTCCACTCCTGGACGCCCGACGTCTACCAGGGGGCGCCCACGCCGGTCACCGGGTTCATGGCTGCCTGCACCAAGGTGGCCGCCTTCGGTGCGCTGCTGCGCCTGGTCTACGTCGGCATCGAGGCGGACCGGTGGGACTGGCGCCCGGCCGTCGCCGGCGTCGCCATCCTCACCATGGTCGGGGGAGCGGTGCTGTCGGTCTCCCAGACCGACATGAAGCGGGTGCTCGCCTACTCGACAATCGCCCACGCCGGGTTCGTCCTCGTCGGCGTCCTCGCCCTGGACCGGGCCGGGGTGAGCGGCGTGCTCTTCTACCTGGTCGCCTACGGCCTCTCGACCATCGCGGCGTTCGCGATCGTGGGGCTGGTCCGTGACGCTGGCTCGGAGGCGGGCCACCTGTCGCAGTGGGCCGGCCTGGGCAGACGCCATCCGGTGACCGCCGGCATCTTCGCGTTCCTGCTGCTGGCCTTCGCCGGGATCCCGCTGACGTCGGGGTTCACCGCGAAGTTCGCCGTCTTCGCCCCGGCCGTCCGGTCCGGGGGGCTGGGCACCCTGATGGTCGTCGTGGGACTGCTCGCGAGCGCGGTGACGGTGTTCGTCTACGTGCGCGTCATCGTGCTCATGTACTTCACCGAGTCCACTGCCGGCTCGGTCCGGGTGGTGACGCCCTCCGCCCTCACCACCGTGGCCATCGGCACCGGGGCGCTGTTCACCCTGGTGCTGGGCGTCGCCCCCTCATCGCTGCTGGAGCTGGCGGGTAACGCGTCGCAGTTCCTGCGATGAGCCCCGGCCCACCGGCCCTGGCGCTGCCGGGAGCGACGCCGCAGCTCGAGGAGCGGCTGCAGCAGGGCATGGCCGAGGTGGATGCGCTCATCCGCTCTACCCTGGACCACGAGGACACGTTCATCGCCGAAGCGTCTGCGCACCTCGCCGACGCGGGTGGCAAGCGGTTCCGGCCACTGCTCACCCTGCTCGCCGCCCAGCTCGGCTCGGGGGCCAACCGGCGGGTGGTCGCCGCGGCAGCCGGGGTCGAGCTGACCCACCTCGCCTCCCTCTACCACGACGACGTCATGGACGAGGCGACGATGCGGCGCGGCGTCCCCAGCGCCAACGCCCGCTACGACAACTCGACGGCGATCCTCATCGGCGACCTCCTGTTCGGCAAGGCCTCCGAGCTGGTGGCCGGGCTGGGGGACGAGGCGGTGCGGATCCAGGCGCAGACCTTCGTGCGGCTCTGCGCTGGCCAGATCCGCGACGACCGGCCCTGCCCGGCCGGCGTGGACCCGGTCGACTACTACATGGGCGTCCTCACCGACAAGACCGGTGTCCTCATCGCGACGGCGGCGCGCTACGGCGCGATGTTCAGCGGCGCCGACCAGGAGAGGGTCGAGGTCATGCGGCACTACGGAGAGCGGCTCGGGGTGGCCTTCCAGCTCGTCGACGACCTCATCGACATCTCCTCGGAGGCGTCGGAGAGCGGCAAGACCCCCGGCACGGACCTGCGCGAGGGCGTGGACACCCTCGCGGTCATCTACGCCAAGGCGTCTGCCGACCCGGCGGACGCACCCCTGCAGGAGCTGCTGGCCCGGGACCTGCACGAGAACGACCTGCACGACGAGGCGCTGGCGCTGCTGCGGTCCAGCCCGGCGCTGGAACGGGCCAGGGCCCGTACCCGGCAGGTGGGGCGTGAGGCGCGTGACGTGCTCGCACCGTTGCCGGACGGGGACGCGAAGGCCGCACTGGTCGCGCTCGTCGACTCGGTCGTCGACCGCGTCGGCTGAGCGCTCCACCGCGAGGTGGTCCTCAACGGGCGGCCGGCTCCAGCTCACTGACGGCGCGGCGGGGCCGGGCCGTGAGCGAGTCGACGGTGAGCATCGCCAGGGCGAGCCAGACGATGCCGAACCCGACCCACTCGGCGGTGCTCATGTGCTCGCCCAGCAGCAACACGCCGCAGAGCAGCTGCATGACCGGGGTGAGGAACTGCAGCAGCCCGATGGTGACGAGCGGGAGCCTGCGGGCCGCGGCAGCGAAGAGCAGCAGCGGCACGGCCGTGAGCACGCCGGAGGCGCCCAGCAGCGCCGGGTGCAGCGGTGCCTGCTGGGTGAACGTGCCGTCGCCCGTGTGCGCCAGCCACAGGAGGATGGCGGCGGCGACCGGCGCCAGCACCGCCGTCTCGATGGTCAGGCCGTGCAGCGCCGGGAGGGTGGCGCCGAGCCTGTTCTTCACCAGCCCGTAGAGGGCGAACGTCACCGCAAGGACGAGGGCGACCCACGGGACGCGCCCCAGCGCGACGGAGAGGTACACGCCGGCCAGGAGACCGACCGCGACTGCCGCCCACTGGAGCGCGCGCAGCCGCTCGCCGAGCACGAGGACACCGAGCCCCACCGTGACCAGCGGGTTGAGGAAGTACCCGAGGGAGGCCTCCGTGACATCGTCGGCGCGGACCGCGCCGACGTAGACGACCCAGTTCAACGCGATGAGCCCGGCGGCCAGGCTGATGCCGGCGACCATGCGCCCCCGGCGCAGCAGCGGCAGGACCCACGTGACGTCGCGCCGCACCGCCAGCACGAGCACGCAGATCAGCAGCGTCCACCCGATCCGGTGCGCGAGCACCTCGAGGGCCCCGGACGGGGCCAGCGCGTGGAAGTACAGGGGGAAGACGCCCCACAGCAGGTATGCCGTGGTGCCGAAGACCACGCCCCGTCGCGCCTCCGAGGCCGGCGGCCCCGTGCTCACCCGCCCGCCGACCGGGCTCGGCGCCGGTCGCTCGGGGCGAGGGGGTCCAGTGCCTGGACGCTGCTGGTCATGCGCTCGGATCACCTGCTCCTGTCCGGTGTGCCGCTGACAGCGCGCTGGTCCGTCACTGCGTCGACTCTTACCGAATTGTTCCACGGCGGCCCGGCGCCACGGCATCGGGGCAGGATCAGGCGTCGGACGCGTCGGCGGGGTCGCTGCTGCGCTCGCCGGCGTCGCTGTTGGGGTCGCCGGCGTCGCTGTTGGGGTCGCCGGGGTCGTTGGCGCCGGTGCGCTCGTCACGCTCGGCCCACTCGAGCAGCGGCTCGATGGAGAAGACCGCCTCGTCGATGCCGGCGTGGAGCTCGCCCTTCGCGGCATACCGTGCCGGGACGGTGGCGAGCGTGAGGTCCTGGGGCTCGACGTCGTCGACCTCGTCCCAGGTGATCGGGGTCGAGACGGTTCCCGCCGCGACGCCACGCACGGAGTAGGCGCTGGCGACGGTGTGGTCGCGCGCGTTCTGGTTGTAGTCGACGAACAGCATCGCGGGGTCGCGGTCCTTGCGCCACCAGGTCGTCGTGACGTCCTGCGGCGCCCTGCGCTGCACCTCGCGGGCGAACGCCAGCGCAGCCCGGCGGACGTCGTCGAAGCCCCACTGCGCGTCGATGCGGACGTAGACGTGCAGCCCGGCGCCGCCGGAGGTCTTGGGCCAGCCCACGGCGCCGATCTCGTCGAGGACCTCGTGCGCGACATGCGCGACCCGGCGGACCCGGTCAAAGCCGCACTCGGGCATCGGGTCCAGGTCGATGCGCCACTCGTCGGGCCGCTCGGTGTCGCCGCGGCGCGAGTTCCAGGGATGGAACTCGACCGTGGACATCTGCACCGCCCAGATGACGCTCGCGAGCTCGGTCACGCACAGCTCGTCGGCGTGCCGGTTGTAGCGCGGGAACTGCACGCGGACGGTCTCGAGCCAGGGGGGTGCGCCGTGGGGGACCCGCTTCTGGTGGACCTTCTCCCCGGCCAGTCCCTCGGGGAAGCGGTGCATCATGCAGGGCCGGTCGCGCAGCGCGCGGACGATCCCGTCGCCGACGCTGAGGTAGTAGCGGACGAGGTCCAGCTTCGTCCAGCCGTGGTCGGGGAAGTAGACGCGGTCCGGGTTGCTCACCCGCACCGTGCGGTCGCCCACCTCCAGCTCGACCGCGGGGGTCCTGGCGGACGGGGGCATGGCCGCCAATGTATGCCGTGCAGCGGTGTTGCCGCGGGGCCGGGACGGCGAATAGCGTTGCGGTCATCCGATGCGCGACGCGGGGGGAGGGCCCGGGATGGGGCAGGAGCAGCGGGGGCGGCCGGTCGGGTGGTGGCTGAAGGAGGCGGACCGCCGCCTCGACGCGACCTTCGACCGGAGCCTGGCGGACAGCGGGGTGGACCGCCGGGGCTGGCAGGTGCTGGCGTCGCTCGCGGCGCAGCCTGCGAGCTCGTCCGCGCTCACGGACTCCCTCGCCTCCTTCGACCCGCCCGCGGCGGTCAGTGAGGTGGTGGCCGGACTGGTCGCGCGTGGGTGGGTCGAGGAGTCGGGCGGGCTGCTTCGCCTGACTCCGGACGGCGAGACGGAGCACGGCGCACTGGCGCCGCTGGTTGACCGGGTGCGCCAGCGGGTGGCCGCCGCGCTGCCGCAGGACGACTACGTCGCGCTCGTCGGCCTCCTCG
>JBPCOG010000220.1:0-9069 GCA_051000455.1 Lapillicoccus sp.
GTGCTCGGTGACGTCGCCGGCCCAGACCCAGCGCCGGTACGTCCCGGCCGACGGGGTGCCCGCCAGCGTGGGACCGGTCGAGGCCCGGGACCTGGTCGTCGTCGCCGCCAAGAAGGGCGCGCCGGGAGTGCTGTCCGGGGCGCTCACCAACACCGGGGACCAGCCGGTGACGGTGGGCTTCCTCACCCGCGAGGAGGCCGAGAGCGCCTCGGGCAGCCCGGCTGCCGGCGCCACGGTCGAGCTGAAGGCACGGGAGCAGAAGCAGCTCACCCAGGTCGTCCTCAAGCAGGTCCCGGCGATCCCGGGCGCGATGACCGGGGTCGTGCTGGTCACCGACAGGGGTCGCACCCTCGTCAACGTGCCGGTGCTCCCGCCGCAGGGCTACTACGCCACGGTGACCCCGACGGCCGTGCCGAGCCCGACCACGACGGCGACCGGCTGAGCGGCGCGGCCGGCTGAGCGGCGCGGCGTCCCTGCTCAGGACGCCTCGAGCTTGTAGCCCAGGCCGCGCACCGTGATGATGAGGGACGGGTTGCCGGGGTCGGGTTCCACCTTGGCCCGCAGGCGCTTGACGTGCACGTCGAGCGTCTTGGTGTCCCCGACGTAGTCGCTGCCCCACACCCGGTCGATCAGCTGCATGCGGGTGAGCACCCGGCCGGCGTTCCGCAGGAGCATCTCGAGCAGCTCGAACTCCTTCAGTGGCAACGGAGTGGCCACCGCGGCGACGGTGACGGTATGCCGTTCCACGTCCATCCGCACGGGTCCGGCCTCGAGGATGGCCGGGACCAGGTCCTCCGGCTCGGCGAGCCGGCGCAGCACCGCCTTGATGCGCGCCAGCAGCTCGCGCGACGAGTAGGGCTTGGTGACGTAGTCGTCGGCGCCGATCTCGAGCCCGACGACCTTGTCGATCTCGCTGTCCTTGGCGGTGAGCATGATGACCGGCACCGTCGAGCGCTGCCGGAGCGCACGGCATACGTCGGCGCCTGACAGACCCGGGAGCATGAGGTCGAGCAGGACGAGGTCCGCACCGTTCTTGTCGAACTCCGCGAGGGCCGTGGGACCGGTGTCCGCGACCGCCACCTCGTAGCCCTCCCTGCGCAGCAGGTAGGACAGCGGGTCGGAGAAGGACTCCTCGTCCTCGACCATCAGGATGCGGCTCATGTGACCTCGTGGCCCTCGGTGATGGGGGGACTGGGTCGGGAGGGGACGGTCGTCCGGCCGGGGCCTGCGCCGTCACCGGACGCGACGGCCGCGGGCAGGCGCATCGTGAAGGTGGAACCGCGGCCGGGCTCGCTCCCCACGGTGACCTCGCCGCCGTGGTTGGCGCAGACGTGCTTGACGATGGACAGTCCCAGGCCCGTGCCGCCGGTGTTGCGGGAGCGGGCCCCGTCCACGCGGTAGAAGCGCTCGAAGATCCTCTGCTGCTCGTCCAGCGGGATGCCCTGGCCCTGGTCGGTGACCGCCACCTCGACGACGTCGCCGGCGCGGCGGCTCACCTTGATCGTCACTTTGCCGTGCGGGTCCGAGTACGCCACGGCGTTGCCGATGAGGTTGCGGATCGCGGTGACGAGCAGGTCCGGCTCCCCCCACACGATGCAGTCGAGACCGGCGACGCTGAGCAGGTGGATGTCCTTGGCCTCGGCCGAGAGCCGGGACCGCTCAACGGCTTCGACCGCAGCCGCCGCGAGGTCCACCTGCGCCGGTTCCTTCAGGGCGTCCGCCAGCTGCAGCCGCGAGAGGTCGACGATCTCCTGGACCAGCCCGGTCAGCCGGGTGGCCTCCACCTGCATGCGCCTGGCGAACCGGGCAACCGCCTCGGGGTCGTCGTGGCCGTCGAGAACGGCCTCGGCGAGCAGGGCGAGCCCTCCCACCGGGGTCTTCAGCTCATGGCTGACGTTCACCACGAAGTCGCGGCGGATCTCCTCGAGGCGTCTGGCCTGGCTGCGGTCGTCGACGAGCAGCAGGACGTGAGAGCTCCCCAGTGGCGCCACCCGCGCTCCCACCACGAGGCTCGGCCGGCCCACACCGCCGCCCTTGAGCTCGAACTCCGCCTCGCGGATGACCCCGTCACGCCGCACCTGACGGGCCAGGTGCAGCAGCTCGGCGTGGACCAGCTCGCCACCGCGCACCAGCCCCTGCGCGAGCGCTGCGGGAGAGTTGTTGACCACGGCGTCGGCCGAGTCGAGGACGATCCCGCTCGACCTCAGCACCGCCAGCACGTCCGCGACCCCGGCGGCCAGGGCGGGCGCCGGCCCCCCGGGCGGGGGCGCCACCCGGTGCGTTCGGCCGGAGGGGCGTAGCGCAACCCAAGCGAGCGCCGCGAGGGCCAGTCCGGCGAGGGCGCCAAGAGCTGCCGCGGCCGTCGTGTCCACGACACTCAGGGTACGCATCGGAGTGTCACACTGGGACCAGCCAGCACTGGCCGGCGACGCGGGACCCCGAGAAGTTCACCCGGTAGGCCTCATCCGTTCACCGGACCATGGGAATCTCAGGCTGCCGAAGACCGCGACGACAGGACACGCATGCGCGACGCATTCCACGAGGACCTCGACAATATCTCCGAACAGCTGGTCGAGATGACCCGGCTTGCCGGTTCCGCCATGGCCCGCGCCACCACGGCGCTGCTCGACGCGGACGTGCACCTGGCCGAGAGCGTGATCGTCGCCGACCAGGAGCTCGACGAGATCCGGTCCTCCCTCGACGCGATGTCGGTGGACCTGCTCGCCCGGCAGCAGCCGGTCGCGACCGATCTGCGCATGGTCGTCACCTCGATGCGGATGAGCTCCGACCTGGAGCGGATGGGGGACCTCGCTCGGCACATCGCCAAGGTCGCCCGCCTGCGCTACCCGGAGTCGGCGGTGCCTCCCGCGCTGCGCTCACACATCCTTCAGATGGGGCAGGTCGCGGAGCGCATCGTCGCCAAGGCGGGGTCGGTCATCGCGGCGAGGGACGTGTCGACCGCCGTCACCCTGGAGAGGGACGACGACGCGATGGATGACCTGCACCGTGAGCTGTTCGAGGCGCTGCTCAGCAGCCCGTCGCCGTTCGCGACGGAGACCGTGGTCGACATGACCCTCATCGGACGCTACTACGAGCGGTTCGCCGACCACGCCGTGTCCGTTGCCCGCAGGGTTGTCTACCTCGTCACCGGCGAGTTCCGTGGGGAGGCGGTCCTCGACCACGAGGAGCAGGAGGACGCCCTGGGCGCCGATCCGCCCAGGGCCGGCGGCTGACGACCGGCCACCGCTGAACGGTCAGCGGCCCTGGTTCGCCACCGCTGCGGCTGCCGCCGCCGCCGCCTCCGGGTCGAGGTAGCGCCCTCCCCGCGTCAGCGGCGTGAGGGCGTCGTCGAGCTCGTAGACCAGCGGCATCCCGGTGGGGATGTTGAGCGCGACGATGTCGTCGTCGCTGATGCCGTCGAGGTGCTTGACCAGCGCCCGCAGGGAGTTGCCATGGGCGACCACGAGCACCATCCGGCCGGCGTCCAAGTCAGTCCGGATGTCGTTGTCCCAGTAGGGAACCAGCCGGGTGAAGACATCCTTGAGGCACTCCGTTGCCGGCATCTCGCGGCCGAGCCCGGCGTAGCGCGGGTCGCCCTCCTGGCTGAACTCGTCACCGCGGGCGATCGGTGGCGGCGGCGTGTCGTAGGACCGCCGCCACAGCATGAACTGCTCCTCACCGAACTGCGCGAGGGTCTGCTTCTTGTCCTTGCCCTGCAGCGCGCCGTAGTGGCGCTCGTTGAGCCGCCAGTCGCGCCGAACCGGGATCCAGTGCCGGTCGGCGGTGTCCAGGGCGAGGTTGGCGGTGGAGATCGCGCGGCGCAGCACCGAGGTGTGCACGACGTCGGGGAGCAGGCCCTCACGCGTCAGCATCCCGCCGCCGTGGACCGCCTCCGCCCGGCCCTGGTCGGTGAGGTCGACGTCGACCCAGCCGGTGAACAGGTTGCGCGCGTTCCATTCGCTCTCGCCGTGGCGCAGCAGGACAAGGGTGCGGCTCATCTGGCCAGCCTAGCCAGCGAGCCCCCGCCGAGCGGGCCGGTCACCCGTCGAGCAGGTGGCGGAACGCCTCCAGGTTGGCGGTCGACTCCCCGCGGGAGACCCGCCAGGCCCACTCCCTGCGCATCGAGGTGAGGAAGCCGATGGTCAGCAGCTCGTTGAACGGGGAGTCGACGGCGGTGAGCACCGCTCCCATGAGCCGGTCCAGGTATGCCGCGTCGAGGCCCCTCGTGGGCACCTCGCCGCGCAGGTACACGTCCCCCGACGCGTCCACGGCGTAGGCGACACCCGGTAGACGCAGGTTCCCGCGCAGGAGCCGCCGGTAGAAGGCCTCGTGGTTCTCGTCGGGATGGCGGATGACGAACGCTGACACCGACAGGGTCCTCTCCCCGACGACGAGTGAGCACACCGTCTGCTGCTTGCGCTCTCCCGGCAGCGTGACGACGTACTCCCCCGCCCGAGCGCCGGTCTCCCAACGGATCCCGGCATCGGCGAGGTAGTCCACGAGGACCTGCGCGGGAGCAGGAGCGGTCAGGGGGTCACCGCCGCGGCCACACCCGTGAGCGCGGCCGGCTCGCCGGTGCTCGGATGGCGATGGGCATGTCGCGCCTCAGCGTAGACCTCGAGGAGCCGGTCCGTGGTCGCCTCCCACCCGAAGCGGGAGGCCCGCTGGACGCCCCTGGCGGACAGCCGGGCTCGACGGGCCGGGTCGAGCAGCAGGGACTCGATGGCGTCCGCCCAGTCGACGGCGTCGTGCGTGGGGACGAGCAGCCCCGCGTCACCGACGGCGGCGGGCAGGCCGCCCACCTCGGCGGCCACGACGGCGGTCCCGCATGCCTGCGCCTCGAGTGCGACGAGTCCGAAGGACTCGCTGCGCGACGGAACCACGACGATGTCGGCCGCGCGGTACCACGTCGCCAGGGTGGCACGGTCGACCGGAGGCACGAACCGAACCCGGCCCACGAGACCGAGCGTCCGGCTCAGCTGCTCGAGGGTCCCGGGTTGCGCCAGCCCGGAACCGCTGGGTCCGCCGAGGACGCAGACGAGCAGGTCCCCGCTCTGGTGCGGGTGCCGGTCGAGCAGCACGCGGGCTGCCCGGATGAGCACGTCGGGGCCCTTGAGCGGCTGGATGCGCCCGACGAAGAGGAGCACCCTGGCCTGCGCCGGCAGGCCGAGCTCGGCCCGGGCGGCTCGCCCGTCGCCCGGGCGGAAGACGTCGAGGTCCACCCCGGGAGGGACCACTCGCACCTTGGCCGGGTCTGCGGCATACAGGTCGACGAGCTCGCGCGCCTCGCCGTCGGTGTTGGCGACCAGCAGGTCGGCGGCGTCGACCACCTGCACCTCGCCGGTCTCGCGTCCGCGCGGCTCGGGCGGGTCCTCGGCGGCCAGGTGCCGGTTCTTGACCCGCGCCATCGTGTGCATGGTGTGGACGAGCGGCACCCCCCAGCGGTCTGCGGCGAGCATGCCGACCTGCCCGGAGAGCCAGTAGTGCGAGTGGACGAGGTCGTAGTGGCCAGCGGGGTGCGCCGCGCCGGCGCGCAGGACGCCGGCCGCGAACGCGCTCAGCTGCCCCGCGAGGTCGTGCTTGGCCAGGCCCTCCTGAGGACCCGCCGCGACATGGCGCACCCGCACCCCCGGAGCCATCTCCACCGCGGGCGGCACGCCGGTGCTCGTGGCCCGGGTGAAGATGTCGACGTCCACGCCACGGGTCGCCAGGCGCCTGGCCACCTCCGCGACATAGACGTTCAGCCCTCCGGCATCCCCCGTGCCGGGCTGCTCGAGCGGGGAGGTGTGCACGCTGAGCGTCGCGATCCGCCTGATCCGCCCTGGCGACGGCACCGGTGCCTCCTTGGGGTATGCCGGGTGCCCACCTCCCGCGGGCGAGGCACTTGCGCGAACCCTGCCCTCGGCAGAACGCAGGCTCGGGTACGAGGATTCCCCCGGCCCCCGGCATACCCTTCCGTGGTGGCGAGCCAGAAGCCGGCACCATCACCCGGGGCACCACGAGCCCCAATCGGTTGCGCCGGGTCGACCGGTGGCTCGCCGGCCCGCAGGCCTGGCTGCGGCGGCGCACGGACGTCCCGGTGGTGGTCGACCTCGGCTTCGGCGACTCCCCCGTCACCGCGCTCGAGCTGCACGAGCGGCTGCGCCGGGTGCGCGGCGACGTCGAGGTCGTCGGCGTCGAGATCGACCCGGGACGGGTCGCTGCGGCCAGGACGCTGGAGCGCCCCGGCCTGACGTTCCGGCCCGGCGGGTTCGAGGTGCCGCTCGACGGGACCGACAGACCGACTCTCGTGCGGGCGTTCAACGTCCTGCGCCAGTACGACGAGGACCAGGTGGAAGGGGCCTGGTCGCTGGTGCGGGCACGGCTGGCTCCGGACGGGCTGCTCGTCGACGGCACGTGTGACGAGCTCGGCCGGCGCAGCTCGTGGGTCGCGGTCGACGTCGACGGCCCGCAGACGCTGACCATCTCCGTGCGGCTGGCCGGGCTGCGGCTCCCCTCCGAGGTTGCCGAGCGACTGCCGAAGGCCCTGATCCACCGGAACGTGCCCGGGGAGGGCATCCATGACCTCCTGCAGTCGCTCGACCGGGCGTGGCTGCACGCAGCACCCCACGGGGCGTACGGGGTGCGCCAGCGCTATCTCGCCGCTGCGCACGCCGTGCGGGCGCAGGGATGGCCGGTGGTCGGTGGCCCGAGCCGGTGGCGCCTCGGCGAGATCACCGTGGCGTGGTCAGCGGTGCGACCCCGCGGGTGACCCTCAGGTGACCGGCGCCTGGTCCGCGCCGGGGTGGGCGGTGGGGCGCACGTGCTCGGCCTCGCCGGCGTCGCGAGCGTGGTCGTCGCGCGCGTAGTCGTCCTCGAGCCTCTCGATGTCACCCTCGTCGAAGTGCCCGAACGCCACCTCGAGGAGCCGGCCGGGAGTCGACCCGCTGTTGCCCATCCGGTGCAGTGCCCCGCTCGGCACCCAGATGGTCTCCCCGGGCTGGGCGAGCCAGCACCGGTCGCCGACGTGGATGTCCATCGGCACGTCGAGGACCTGCCACATCTCGCCGCGGTGCCCGTGCTTCTGCAGGGACAGCCGGTGCCCCGGCTGGACGGTGATGACCTTGACCGTGACCCGCTCGTTGGAGACGAACTGCTGGAACTGTCCCCACGGCCGCTCGGCGACGAAGATGTCGGCGGTGGGGTCGGCTCCGTCGGCGGACGCGCTCACCAGGGACCGTAAGGACCCTGGTTGGGTCGGCCGCGGCCGGAGACCCGGCGCAGGGCTGGCCGCACGTCGGCCAGGTAGACCGCCGCCGCGACGAACGCGATGATCGCGATGAAGTTGAGGACGCTGAACACGAGGATGACGCCCACCGCGAGGGCGACGCCGAGGATGACCACCCAGAAGGTCTTGGTGCGCTTGCCGGCGGCGGCGAAGGCGTCCGGCCGGTGCCGGACCGCGTCGATGAGCGCAAACGCCTCGCAGGCGAGGGCGCCGACTCCGAGGAGCAACAACAGCGTGTTCTGCACGCTTCCGAGGACCTGCATGCGAGCCAGCCTAGTCAGGTGTCGAGGATGAGGGTCACGGGACCGTCGTTCACGAGGGAAACGGCCATCGTGGCCCCGAAGGTTCCCGTCGCCACCTCGACTCCCTCCGCCCGTAGCGCCCGGACGACCGCCTCGACGACGGGCTCGGCCACCGCCCCCGGCGCGGCGGCGGACCACGACGGCCGCCGGCCCTTGCGGGTGTCGCCGTAGAGGGTGAACTGGCTCACGACGAGGACGGGGGCGCCGGCCTCCACGACGGACCGCTCGTCGCGCAGCACCCGCAGCCCGGCGATCCTGCGGGCCATCCGCTCGACCTGCTGTGGTCCGTCGTCGTGGGTCACGCCAAGGAGGACGAGCAGGCCCGGGCGCTCGATCGCGCCGACCACCTCACCGTCGACCGCCACGTCGGCGCGCAGCACCCGTTGGAGCACGGCGCGCACGAGGCTCAGATCCCGATGGCCACGATGGACCCGACCGGTTCACCGTGGCCGAGCACCGGGGCGTCCTCGAGGTGGGCGAGGGCCGTCGGGGTGCCGATCCCCATCCGCCGCAGGACCGCGGCGAGCACGACCGGTTTGGCCCGCTGGTGGCCGTCGGCGACCTTGAGCGCGATCCCGCGACCGTCTGCCAGCCCGACGGCATACACGGACTCCGCACCGTCCTTGGCGATCAGACCGGGCACCTCCCGGATGAGGGTGGTGACCTGCCTGCGGGTGCCGCCCACGTGCTCCGGCCTGGCGCGGATCGCGCCGGCCACCCGGGCCTCCGCGGTCCCGCCGGCCCCCGACGCGATTCGCCCGAAGGCACGCGCGAGCCCGACCAGCGGGAAGGCATGGATCGGGGCGCCGCAGCCGTCGACGGCGACAGCGACGATGCGCTCCCCGGTCGCGTCCTCGATGGTCACGGCGACCGCCTGCTGCAGCGGGTGGTCCGGGTGGCGGTAGCCGCCCTGCTCCCAGCCGTTGCCCACGCAGGTGGCGAGCATCGCCGCGTGCTTGCCGGAGCAGTTCTGCGCCAGCGAGGAGGCGGGGCGGCCCGCGGCGAGCCAAGCCGTGCGTTCCACCTCGTCGACCGGCAGGTCAGGCGTGTTCTGCAGGTCGTGCTCGCTGAGCCCGGCGCCGGCGAGGATCCGCCTGACCGCCTCGAGGTGGAACGGCTCGCCGGAGTGGCTCGCACAGGCGACGGCGAGCCCGGCGTCGGGCAGGTCCAGCCCCGACCGGACCATGGCCAGCGCCTGTATCGGCTTGTTCGAGGAGCGCGGGAGCACCGCGGCGGATCCGTCCCCCAGCTCCCACTCGATGCTCCCGTCCGGTGCGGTGACGACGACGCACCCGCGGTGGACGCTCTCGACGAACCCGGAGCGCACGACGTGCGCGACCACCGGCGCCTGGACCAGGCTGGCCGGGACGGGTGTCGTGACGCCGGGGACGAGGTCGGTGCCCACGGGCAGCAAGTGTGCCAGCACCCCGGCGCCCTGTGCCGCTCGCTCCCCCGTCAGCTGCCGACGTTGCCCGCCGCCGCCTTGGCGGCCTTGCGCGC
>JBPCOG010000444.1:0-2604 GCA_051000455.1 Lapillicoccus sp.
GACATCGGCTCGACACCCTCGGTCGGTGCCTGCTGGACGGTGGCAACCGCGTCGAGGATGACCGTCAGCTCGCCGAGCATCCGGTCCAGCTCGGCGTCGTCGAGCTCGATGCGGGCCAGGTTCGCCAGGTGTGCGACGTCGTCGCGGGACAGGGTGGACATGGCGCGCAGTCTATTGGCCGGCCCGGCGCGCGCTCAGTCCGGGGAGCCCGTCTCCAGCAGGGCGCGGAAGCCGGCCTCGTCGAGGACGCGGACCCCGAGGCCCTCCGCCTTGGCCGCCTTGGTACCGGCGTTCTCCCCCACGACGACGTAGTCGGTCTTCTTCGACACCGACCCGGACGACCTGCCACCCCGGGCGAGGATGGCCGCCTTCGCCTCATCGCGGGAGAACCCCTCGAGCGACCCGGTGACGACGACCGTGAGCCCGTCCAGGGTCCGCGGCACCGACTCGTCGACGTCGTCGGCCATCCGGACACCGGCAGCCGCCCACCTGTCGACGATGGCCTCGTGCCAGTCGACCCCGAACCACTCGACCACCGAGTCGGCGATGACACCGCCGACCCCCTCGGCCTCGGACAGCTCCTCCCTCGAGGCCTGCCGGATCCGGTCCATCGAGCCGAACTGCGTCGCCAGCGCCCGCGCCGCGGTCGGCCCGACGTGGCGGATGGACAGCGCGACGAGCACCCGCCACAGCGGCTGCGTCCTCGCCTTGGCGAGGTTGTCGATGAGCCGCTCGCCGTTGGCCGAGACCACCAGGCCCCCGACGACGAGGTCGGGCGGATCACTCCTTCGGGCGGCACGGGTGTAGAGCGGCACCTGGATGAGCCGCCCCCGCGCGGCAGCACGGTCGCCGCCGGGGCCGGGGCCGGGACCGGGGCCAGGGGCCAGCGTGAAGAGGTCACCCTCGTCGGTGATCACGCCCGCGTCGAGCAGTGCGGCGGCGCCCTCCCCGCCGAGCACCTCGACGTCGAGCGCGCCGCGTCCCGCCAGCGCGGCGAGCCGCTCGCGCAGCTGCGCGGCACAGGAGCGCCCGTTTGGGCAGCGGATGTCCTTGTCGCCCTCCTTCTGGGGCGAGAGCTCGGTGCCGCACGCCGGGCAGTGCGTCGGCATGACGAACTCCCGCTCGGACCCGTCCCGCAGCGACACCACCGGACCGACGATCTCGGGGATGACGTCACCCGCCTTGCGCAGCACGACGGTGTCGCCGATGAGCACGCCCTTGCGCCGGACCTCGTCCGCGTTGTGCAGGGTCGCCATCTCGACCGTCGAGCCGGCGGCCACCACCGGTCTCATCACCCCGAACGGGGTCACCCGACCCGTGCGACCGACGTTCACCTGGATGTCGAGCAGCCTTGTGTTGACCTCCTCGGGGGGGAACTTGAAGGCGATCGCCCACCGGGGTGCCCGGGACGTGGACCCCAGGCGGCGCTGGACGGCCACCTCGTCGACCTTGACGACGATGCCGTCGACCTCGTGCTCGACCGAGTGCCGGCGCTGCGCGAATGCGGAGATGTGCTCCTGGACCTGCTCGATCGTGTCGAGCACCGTGTAGTGCGAGGAGGTGGGCAGCCCCCACGCCGTCAGTGCGGCATACGCCTCGCTCTGCCGGGCGACCTCGAAGCCGGACCGCGCCCCGATGCCGTGCACGAGCATCCGCAGCGGCCGCGACGCGCTGACCCGCGGGTCCTTCTGGCGCAATGACCCCGCGGCCGCGTTGCGCGGGTTGGCAAAGGGAGCCCGGACGGCCTCGACGAGGCTCGCGTTGAGCTCGGCGAACGCCGCCACGGGGAAGAACACCTCGCCGCGGACCTCGAGCCGGTCGGGGACCTGACCACCGGAGAGCCGGTGCGGTATGCCGTGGATCGTGCGGACATTGTGGGTGACGTCCTCCCCGGTGCGCCCGTCCCCACGGGTCAGCGCCCTGGTCAGCCGGCCCGACTCGTAGAGCAGGTTGATGGCCAGCCCGTCGACCTTGGGCTCGGTGAGGTAGTGCACGTCGGTGCCGGCGTCCCGGGCCACCCGGGCCGCCCAGGCGAGGAGCTCCTCGTCGGTGAAGGCGTTGTCGAGGCTCAGCATCCGCTCGAGGTGGTCGACCGCGGCGAAGTCCGTGGAGAAGGTCGCCGCCCCGACCTGCTGGGTGGGGCTCTCGGGCGTGCGCAGCCCGGGGTGGTGCTCCTCGAGGTCGGTCAACCGGCGCATGAGCGCGTCGTAGTCGCCGTCGCTGACCGTCGGCGCGTCGAGGACGTGGTAGGCGAACTGGTGGCCCCGGACCTGCTCCGCGAGGTCGCTCCACTCGTGCAGCAGGTGCGCCGGCATGCCGGTCCCCTGCGTCACCGAGATGCCACCCTCGTCGCTCACCCGCCCATCCTGCCGCACCGCCCCGACACCGACTGGAACACGCCGTTCGACCATTACCGCGAGAGGTCGGCGCTGGCCGGCTTGGGCCTCAGACCCGCTTGCCGGACCCCGCCGGTATGTCGGTGGGCTCGGCCGCCGGGCGCCGGTCGGGAAGGCCGGTCACCACCGCTGCGGCGAGGACGATCGCGGCACCGAGCACCTGGGGCCACTCCAGGAGCTCGTGCAGCAGCAGGACACCGAGCAGGAC
>JBPCOG010000146.1:0-2826 GCA_051000455.1 Lapillicoccus sp.
TGAGGATCCGCGGGTGCGGCCGGGACAGGGCGGGGGGGCTGTTGAGGGGACGGTCGAGCGAGTAGTGGGCACCGGCATACGGGCTCTCGTCGCCGTCCCACATCTGCCGGGCGATCTGCAGCGTCTCATCGAGGCGCTCGAACCGCTCGGCCACCGGCGGGTACGGCACTCCGAGACCTCGGTGCTCCTCCTCGTTCCAGGCCGCGTCGATGCCGAGCCACGCCCTGCCCCCGGAGAGGACGTCGAGGGTCGTCACCGTCTTGACGAGCAGTCCCGGGTGGCGGTATGTCACGCCCGTGACGAGGGTGCCGAGGGTGATCCGCTCGGTGACGCCGGCCGCGAAGGCGAGCGCTGAGTACCCCTCGAGCATCTCGTGCTCCGCCGGCCCGACCATCGAGATCTGGAAGAAGTGGTCCATCACCCACAGGCTCGCCATCCCGGCCTGGTCCGCGTCGCGGGCGATCCTCGCGAACGTCGGGCCGATGCTCTCGGGGGAGCCGGGCCAGGTGAAGTCGGAGACCTGCAGACCGATGCGCATGCGGCCATGATGCCCCTAGCCCGAGGTCCGTCACCAGCCCCCACGGGCCGCACCCTGCCGGCTGGGACTCAGGAGCCGCCCCTCAGCTCGGGGAACTGCTCGTCGCGCCACTCGCCGGCGACCGGGGTCCCGCTGCGGGCGGCTGCCTCCTCCTCGCGGGCCCGCAGCTCGACCCGGCGGATCTTGCCCGAGATCGTCTTGGGCAGCTCGGCGAACTCGATCCGGCGCACCCGCTGCCACGGTGCGAGGTGCGCCCTCGCGTGGCTGAGGATGGCGAGGGCGGTCTCCCGGCTCGGCTCATGGCCGGGCGCGAGGACGATGTAGGCCTTCGGCACGGCGAGACGGACCGGGTCGGGCGCGGGGACGACGGCCGCCTCCGCCACGGCCGGGTGCTCGATGAGCACGGACTCGAGCTCGAACGGGCTGATCTTGTAGTCGCTGGCCTTGAAGACGTCGTCGGTCCGGCCGATATAGGTGATGTAGCCCTCCGCGTCGAGCGAGGCGACGTCGCCGGTGTGGTAGAACCCGCCGGACATCGCTTCCTCGTTGCGCTGCTCGTCCCCCTGGTACCCGGTCATCAGCGGCAGCGGGCGGCTGGCGAGGTCGAGGCAGATCTCGCCCTCGGCCGGCCGCCCGTCCCGGGTGCTCACCCGCTCGCCGCTGACCGGGTCGACGAGCACCACCGGCACGCCGGGCAGGGGTCGGCCCATCGAGCCTGGTTTGAGCGGTGACCCGGGGGTGTTGCCCACCGACGCGGTCGTCTCGGTCTGGCCGTAGCCGTCCCGCAGCGGCAGGCCCCACGCCCTGTGCACCTGCTCGATGACCTCGGGGTTGAGCGGCTCGCCGGCCGCGACGACCTCCCGCAGCGAGCCCGGGCCGCCGGAGAGGTCGGCGTTGACGAGCATCCGCCACACGGTCGGCGGCGCGCACAGCGACGTCACCTCGTGCTGGCGCAGCACCCGCAGCAGCGCGGCGGGGTCGAACCGCTCGTAGGTGTAGACGAACACCGTCGCCTCGGCGGTCCACGGGGCGAAGAAGCACGACCACGCGTGCTTGGCCCACCCGGGTGAGGAGATGTTGAGGTGGACGTCACCCGGCCGCAGGCCCAGCCAGTACATCGTCGTCAGGTGGCCCACGGGGTAGGAGACCTGCGTGTGCTCGACGAGCTTGGGCTTCGACGTGGTCCCGGAGGTGAAGTAGAGCAGCAGCCGGTCCGTCGGCCGCGTGCCCGGGTGCTCGCACGGCATACCCTCCTGCCGGTATGCCGTGTGCAGGTCCTCCCATCCGGAGGGCACCCGGCCGCCCCGGGGCACCGCGACGCGGGTGTAGTCCCCTGGAACCGCGTCGAACTTCGCTGCCTCCGCTGCGTCGACGACGACGAACCGCGCCGCGCCGCGCTCGACCCGGTCGGCGAGGTCGGCCGGACCCGCTGCGGTGGTGGTCGGCATGGCCACCGCACCGAGCTTCATGACCGCGAGGAGCACGTCCCAGAGCTCGACCTGGTTGCCGAGCATGACGAGGACGGACTCCCCCTTGCCCAGTCCGTGGGCGCGCAGGAAGGCGGCGACCTGGTCGGAGCGGCGCGCCATCTCGTCGAACGACCACGTGGCCGCGCTGCCGCCCCCGTCCGGGCCGTCCGGGCCGTCTCCGACGATGGTCAGGGCCGGCCTGTCGTTGCCGCGGGCGATCGCGTCGAACCAGTCGACCGCCCAGCTGAACCGGTCCCCGGGGTCGGGCCAGCGGAACCCGGCGACCGCCTGTTCGTGCTGCCCCCGCCAGGCGAGGAGCGCGTCACGGGCCGCGCGGTAGGAGGAGGTCACGTCGGCACTCATGGCAACGACCCTGTCGAGGGACGGGTCCCGGCGTCAAGGGTCCGCGGTGGGTACCGTCGTCGCATGAACCTCGCCGCCTGGCTCGGCCAGTACGTCGTCGCCGTCGTCGTCTTCTGCGTCGTCGACGTCCTCTGGCTGGGCACCGTCGCCAAGGGCCTCTACGCCGAGCGGCTCGGCGACCTGCTCGCGCCGAAGCCGAACGTCCCTGCGGCCGTGGTCTTCTACGCGATCTTCGTCGCGGGGCTGGTCTACTTCGTCATCCACCCCGCGGTCACGGAGCAGTCGCTGGGCAGGGCCGTACTCGCCGGGGCCTTCTTCGGCTTCGTCACCTACGCCACGTGGGACCTGACCAACCTCGCCGTCATCCGGGACTTCCCGGCCTCGCTCGTCGTCATCGACATGGCGTGGGGCACGGTGCTGGCGGCCGTCGTCAGCACGGTCACCTACCTCGCCGCC
>JBPCOG010000273.1:0-1855 GCA_051000455.1 Lapillicoccus sp.
CGGCCAGGCTGAGCATGACCTGCAGCCGCGTCCCGATGCCCTCCTGCAGGGTCGCGAAGCACAGCTTCCCCGTGTTGCGCACGAAGACCACCCGCCCGGCGACGACCACGACCTCCTCGGTCTCCTCACCCGTCCCCAGGTGCGCCCACCCGTCACGTACCTCCTGAAGGGTGTGGGTCCGCACGACGTCCACGGGGTATGCCGGGATGCCGGCACCCAGCAGCCGCTCGCGCTTGTCACGGCGCACCCGCATCTGCTCCGGCAGGTCGTCGACACCCGGCGCAGCGGGTGCCTGCGGCTCGTCACTCACGCTGCCAAGGGTACCGACGGCGCGGGAGGGCGCGGCGCCGAGCGGCGCCAGCGCTACCGTGTTGCGCATGGCGTCAGGCAGCCGGCGCGTCGGGCGACGAGGGGAGCCGCCCGCGGTGACCGTGACCGGGTCGCTGGCCACCCCGGAGTCGATCGAGGCGCGGCGGGTGTCCTTCCTCAGCGTCGCGCACGGCTACGACCGCGTGCGGGCGGGGTGGCGGCCCGACACGTTGTCGTGGATGCTCGGGGCGCCGCACGACGGCGTCCGGCTGCGGGTGCTGGACCTCGGGGCGGGGACCGGCAAGGCGACCCGGACGCTGGCGCAGATGGGTCACGACGTCGTCGCGGTCGACCCGTCCGACGCCATGCTCGGTGCGCTGCGCGACTCGGCCGCGGGGCTCGACCCCGAGGCGGCAGCCCGGGTCACGACCCGGGTCGGCAGCGCCGAGGCGATCCCGGTCGGCGCCGCGGCCGTGGACGCCGTCACCGTGCTGCAGGCGTGGCACTGGTTCGACGAGGACGCCGCCGCCGCCGAGTGCGCCCGAGTCCTGCGTCCCGGCGGCTGGCTCGCGATGGCATGGCACACCTGGGACCCTGACCCGCGCCACGAGGTGTGGCTCGCGGAGCTCGCCGACCTCGTCGGCCATCCCGAGACGGCGACGCCCGCCACCGACGGGCTCAGCCCACCGTCGGCCGACTTCGGCGCCGGCGAGCGCCGGACCGTCACCTTCGACCACGTGCTGGGCCCCGTCGGGCTGCGGACGCTGGCGGCCTCCTGGTCCTTCGTCCAGGTGCGCCCGGACCGCGAGACGGTGCTCGACCGGGTCGCCGAGCTCGGGGAGCGGGTCGCCGGCGAGCAGCGAGCGGCCGGCCGGGACGACGGTTCGCTGGCGTTCCCGCAGGTGAGCGTCTGCTACCGGTACCGACGTCGCTGACACCGATCGTCGGTTTTGCCGCCCCGCCGCGAGACCCGCGGGCATCCGGCATACCCCTCCCCGGCGCGGCCCGCATCCCGCTCCCAGCATCCGTCCCGATACTCGGGGGATGACCGACACCCCCGACGGCACCGCTCCGGTCAGCGCACCCGAGCCGTACCGGAACGCGCACCTGGCCGACCTCGCGAGGCGGTTCGAGCACTCCCACGAGCACGTGCCCGCGTGGCTGCGGCCGACCGGCCCCGAGAACCGGATCCCCGTCGCGGCGGCGATCCTGGCCGCCGTGGCCCTGCAGCTCGGCCTCCCGGACCGCTACGGGCTGCACCCCCGCTGGCTCGCCCCGGCCCTCGAGGTCGTCCTGCTCGCGATCCTGTCGCTGATCAACCCGGTTCGCCTCAACCGGTCCACCCGGTACGGGCGCCTGCTCAGCATCGGCCTCGTCGCCGCGATCACCCTGGACAACGTCGTCTCGGCCGTGGCCCTGGACACGACGATCCTGCGGGGTCACGCCGGACAGGACGCCATCGGCGTGCTCGGCAGCGGCGCCGCCATCTACGCGACGAACGTCATCGCCTTCGGGATCTGGTACTGGGAGCTCGACCGCGGCGGCC
>JBPCOG010000409.1:0-6948 GCA_051000455.1 Lapillicoccus sp.
CCTCGACCTGGACGCAGACGTGCAGGTCGCGGATCTCGAGTGTGCTCATGCGGTGCTCACAGCTCCTTCGTGACGGAGACGTAGACGTCGTCCCCGTCGATCTTGACTGGGTAGACGGCGACCGCGACGATCGCCGGTGGACCGGTGGGCTCACCGGTGCGCAGGTCGAAGCGGGAGCCGTGCAGCCAGCACTCGAGGGTGCAGCCGTCCACCTCGCCCTCGGACAGGGACACGTCGGCGTGGGTGCACCGGTCGTCGAGGGCGTGCACACCGCCCTCCGCGTCGCGGACCATGGCCACGACGACCCCGTCGACCTCCGCCTGGGCGGCCGTCCCGACGGGAAGGTCCTCGAGCCGGCACACCAGGACGAAGTCGGCGTCGCCGACCTCACCGCTGCCGGCCGGCGCGGTCGACGCGGTGGGCGCGGTCGGCACCGTCGGCGCCGTCGCCGCGGGCTCGGCACTCATGCGCCGACACCGGCACGTTCCACTGCCGCGAGCTCGTCCTCCAGGTCGCGGGTGATCCGCTCGCGCAGCTGCGGCACCGGGATCTGGTGGATGACGTCGAGGAAGAACCCGCGGACGACGAGACGCCGGGCCTCCTCGCGGGTGATCCCGCGGGACTGCAGGTAGAACAGCTGCTCGTCGTCGAAGCGCCCGGTGGCCGAGGCGTGCCCTGCGCCGACGATCTCACCGGTCTCGATCTCCAGGTTGGGCACCGAGTCGGCGCGGGCGCCGTCGGTGAGGATGAGGTTGCGGTTGAGCTCGTAGGTGTCGGTGCCCTCCGCCTCCATGCGGATGAGGACGTCCCCGACCCAGACGGTATGGGCGGTCTGGCCCTGCAGGGCGCCCTTGTAGGTCACCCGGCTGCGGCACCGCGGGGTGTTGTGGTCGACGAACGAGCGGTGCTCGAGGTGCTGGCCGCTGTCGGCGAAGTACACGCCGAGCAGGGTCGCGTCGCCGCCCGGACCGGCATACCGGACGTTCGCGTTGAGGCGCACGATGCCGCCGCCGAGCGAGACGGACACGTGCTTGTAGCGCGCGTCCCGCCCGACGCTCGCGTCGTGCTGTCCGAGGTGCAGGGACGCGTCGTCCCAGTGCTGGATGGTGACCACCGTGATGTCCGCACCGTCGCCGACGACGACCTCGAGGTTGCCGGTGTGCTCGCCGTGGCCCTCGTGGTCCAGGACGATGGTCGCCCTGCTGTGCGCCCTGGCCTCGACGACGTAGTGGGCGTTGCTGCGCCGACCGCCACGACCGGTGACGACGACCCGGATCGGCTCGCTCAGCTCGGTGTCGGCGGGCACCAGCAGGTGCAGCGCCTGCGCGGTGTTCGCGCTGGCCACGACCGCGCCCCGGTCAGCCGGCACGAGCACGGTGCCCCGCGGTGCCTGTCCCTTGGCCAGCGTGCCGGTCACGACGCCGTCCGGCGCGCTCACCTCGTAGGTGACCGCGTCCGCCTCGGTCGGGGCGTCGGCCAGCAGCCCCCGCAGCCGGTCGACCGGCGTGAAGCGCCAGTCCTCCTCGCGCCCGCCGGGGACGGGGAAGTCCTCGACCGAGAACGAGGTCCTGCGCTCGGCGCGGGACTGGTCGGGGACGAAGGCCGCGGCCGAGTCGGTGTGGGCAGCGACGAGCGAAGCCGAGCCGGGGGCGCCCTGCTCGTCTGTGGACAACAGCGGCATCAGCCGACTGCTCCTTCCATCTGCAGCTCGATGAGCCGGTTGAGCTCGAGGGCGTACTCCATCGGTAGCTCGCGGGCGATCGGCTCGACGAAACCACGGACGATCATCGCCATGGCCTCCTCCTCCGTCATGCCGCGCGACTGGAGGTAGAACAGCTGGTCGGCAGACACCTTGGAGACCGTGGCCTCGTGGCCCATCTGCACGTCGTCCTCACGGACGTCGACGTACGGGTAGGTGTCTGACCGGCTGATCGTGTCGACGAGCAGTGCGTCGCAGCGCACGGTCGAGCGGCTGTTGCTCGCGCCCTCCATGACCTGCACGAGGCCGCGGTACGAGGTGCGGCCACCACCCCGCGCGACGGACTTCGAGACGATGCTCGAGGAGGTGTTGGGTGCGGCGTGAACCATCTTCGCTCCGGCGTCCTGGTGCTGGCCCTCGCCCGCGAACGCGATCGAGAGCGTCTCGCCCCTGGCGTGCTCGCCGAGCAGGTAGATGGCCGGGTACTTCATCGTCACCTTGGAGCCGATGTTGCCGTCGATCCACTCCATCGTCGCGCCCTCGGCAGCGGTGGCCCGCTTGGTGACGAGGTTGTAGACGTTGTTGGACCAGTTCTGGATCGTCGTGTAGCGCACCCGGGCGTTCTTCTTGACGATGATCTCGACGACGGCCGAGTGCAGCGAGTCCGACTTGTAGATCGGCGCCGTGCAGCCCTCGACGTAGTGCACGTGCGAGCCCTCGTCGGCGATGATCAGGGTCCGCTCGAACTGGCCCATGTTCTCGGTGTTGATCCGGAAGTAGGCCTGCAGCGGGATGTCGACCTGCACGCCCGGCGGGACGTAGATGAACGAGCCACCCGACCACACCGCCGTGTTGAGCGCGGCGAACTTGTTGTCGCCGGCCGGGATCACCGAGGTGAAGTACTCCTTGAAGAGGTCCTCGTACTCGCGAAGGCCGGTGTCGGTGTCGACGAAGATGACGCCCTTGTCCTGCAGGTCCTCGCGGATCTGGTGGTAGACGACCTCCGACTCGTACTGCGCCGCGACGCCGCCGATGAGGCGCTGCTTCTCGGCCTCCGGGATGCCGAGCCGGTCGTAGGTGTTGCGGATGTCCTCCGGCAGCTCGTCCCAGGTGGCGGCCTGCTTCTCGGTGGACTTGACGAAGTACTTGATGTTCTGGAAGTCGATGCCGGTCAGGTCGGAGCCCCACGTCGGCATCGGCTTCTTGCCGAACAGCCGCAGCGACTTCAGGCGCAGGTCGAGCATCCACTGCGGCTCGTCCTTGCGGGTGGAGATGTCACGGACGACCTCCTCGCTCAGCCCCCGGCGCGCGCCGGTGCCGGCGACGTCACTGTCCGCCCAGCCGTACTCGTAGCGGCCGAGGTCCTTCAGGCCAGGGTTGCGCTCTTCGATGTTGGTGCTCATCGCGAGGACCTTTCCGTGGTTGGGGCGGGGTTGGGGGTACTGGTGCTGCGGGCCGGGCCGGCGGGGGCCTGGTCCCGGGGGAGGGGCACGGCCGGCGTCGGGATGAACGTGGTGCAGACGTGGTGGCCCTGGGCCAGCGTCGCCAGCCGCTGGACGTGCACCCCGAGCAGCCGGGAGAACGCGTCGGTCTCCGCGTCGCAGAACTGCGGGAACGCCTCGGCGACGTGCTTGACGGGGCAGTGCCCCTGGCAGAGCTGTATGCCGGTCAGCGCGCCGGCGCCGACCGGGCGGGCGCTGGCTGCGAAGCCGTCGCGGGTCAGGGCGCGGACGAGGGCCTCGGCCCGGGCGGCGGGGGTGGGTCCGGCGTCGGCGAGCTCCGCGGCATACCGGTCCTCCAGGGCCCCGACGCGTTCGCGCGCGAACATCGCCACTGCCTCGGGTCCGCACTGCTCGGCGAGGAAGCGCAGCGCCTCCGCGGCGATCCCGTCGTAGTCGGCGGGGAGGGACTCGTGGCCGTGGTCGGAGACGACCCACGCACGCGCGGGGCGTCCGCGGCCGCGCTGCCGGCCCCGGGTGGGGTCGTGCTCCACGACGGCGCCCTGGGCCGCGAGGGCATCGAGATGGCGGCGGACCGCGGCGGCGGTCAGGCCGAGGCGTCCACCGAGCTCCGCGGCGGTGATGGGCCCGTGCTCGGAGACGAATCCGAGAACGCGCTCGCGGGTGCGCAGCTCGAGGTGCTGCGGCGTGACGTCGCAGTCCTGGCGCTCGGCCGTCCCGATAAACACCACACCAGTGTGACGTAATTGCGCAACGGTGGGTAGTAAGGGGGGCCTAACCGGGGGCGGGCCTCCCGCATCGGCCCTCGCCGCCCCCCCCGTCAGTCCCCCAGCAGGCCGGTGCGCCTGGCCACCGCGACGGCCTCTCCGCGGCCGGACGCCCCGAGCTTGGCCATGATGTTCGAGACGTGGACGCTCGCCGTCTTGGCGCTGATGAACAGCTGCGCCCCGATCTGCTTGTTGCTGCGCCCCCGGGCCACGAGCGCGAGGATCTCGCGCTCGCGTGGGGTGAGCGCGGCGCCACCCCGGTCCCGCCTGCCCGGCCGGACACCGGGGGCGACAGGAGACCGCCCGGCGGCCAGCGCGTTCGGCGCATTCGGCGCGCTCAGCTCGGCGAGCAGCGGAGCCGCTCCCAGCCGCTGCGCGACCGCCATCGCCTCGGTAGCCACGTCGCGCGCGGCGATGAGGTCCCCACCGGCGGCGAGGGCCGCCGCGAGCCGGGCCTGCGACCGCGCCGTCTCGAAGGGGTGGCCGTACCGGCGAAAACCCTCGACGGCCCCGTGCCAGGCCGTCACGAGCTCCTCGTGGGACAGTGCCCTGCCCGCGGCCTGCCAGCGCAGGCGGCGGCTCTCGGCGGCCAGCCGGGCACCCCAGGCCAGCGTCTCCGGCCCGTCGTTGCCGTCCCGCCGGGACACCGCGAGGGCCTCGGCCCCGATGTCCGCGACCTGCTCACCGAGGGCGAGCAGGTCCGCCCGCTCCTCGGTCGACCGGGTGCCGGCGTGGGTGGCGAGCTGCCCGACGAGCAGGGCACCGAGGCGCACCCGACCCCGGAAGAGCTCGGACCCCCACAGCTCGCGCATCCGCTCGACGACGGCGTCGTGCTCGGCGACCGCCGCAGCCAGCCGTCCGGCGTCGCCGTGCAGGTCGATGGCGGCGCTGCCGCTGATGATGACGAGCATCCCGTCGCTGCTCCACCACCGCTTGATCCCCGGCAGCTGCTCGAGGACGCCTGCCTGGCCCCGGCCGCCCGCGACGTAGAAGCGGGCAGCGGCGAGCAGCGATGCCGCCGGCTGCGGTGGGGGCTCCCCGGACCAGTCGAGCAGCTGGAGGGACAGGTCCCAGTCACCGCTCTCGTAGGCCGCGATCCCGGCGAGCACCTGTGCGTCCAGGGCGTACGGCGCCCAGCGGCGGCCGACCTGGCGGGCCCGGTCCATCCCCGTCCGGTAGACGGCGAGCGCCTCCGGGAGCCGGCCACTGCGGTGAAGGAGCGAGCCGAGGTGGTGGCGGGCGCGCATCTCGGCGGCGAGGCCCATGGAGGCCGGGTCGGCGAGGATGCCCTGCAGTGACGCGAGGGAGCCCTCCGGGTCACCGAGGTGCTCGGCGACCCGGGCCCGGACGGTGACGACCTCGGCGGAGAGGTGGGTGAGCCCGAGGGCGTCCGCCATCCTGATCGCCTCCGCGAGCGCGTGGTCCGCCGCCTCGTAGCGGGCTCGGTCCGCCAGCGTCTGGCCGGAGATGCTCAGCAGCCTGGTGCGTTGCTCGCTCGGTGGGTCGGCCGGGACCAGCGCGAGGGCCTCCTCGACGAGGGCGACCGTGTCGATCGTCGTCTCGATGAACCGCGCCGTGGCTGCGAGTGCCCCGAGCAGCTCGGCGCGCTCGGCCGGGGTCGCCTCCACCGGCTGACGCTCCAGGCGCTCGGTGAGCAGGTCGACGGCCCGTTGCGCCCGTCCGGCCGCGGTGGCGGCCGCCGCCGCCCGGATGGTCACGCTGTCGGTGTCGGCGTGGCCGCACGGCAGGAGGGTGAGGGCCGCGCTGAAGTGCTCGAACGCCTCGTCGGGGCCGCCGACGGCCATGGCGGCGTCGGCGGCGAGCAGGCTCGCCTCGAGGGCCCGCTCGCGGTCGCCGGCTGCGTGCGCGTGCCGGGCCATGTCCGCCCACGTCCCGAGAGTCGGGTCGCCGGCGATGGCGGAGAGGTATGCCGTGTGTGCGCGGACGCGCTCGCCCGGCAGCAGGTCCTCGTAGACGGAGTCCCCGAGGAGGGCGTGGCGGAAGGTGTAGCCGCCCTGCTCCGTCGGGACGAGGACGTTGTGCTCGACGGCCGAACGCAACCCGCGGTCGAGCTCCTCCTCGGTGACCCCGGCGACCCGGGCGAGCAGCCGGTGCGGGACGTGCCGGCCCCCCGCCGAGGCGATCCGGGTCACCTGCTGGCCGACCTCGTCGAGCTGCTCGACCCGGACGAGCAGCAGCCGGGACAGGTCCGCTCCACCCGCGCGTCCCCAGGCACTGGCGGCGGCCAGCTCCTCCGCGAAGAAGGCGTTGCCCTCGGCGCGGGTGACCAGCCGCTGCAGCTCCTCCTCGTCGATGTCGTCCGGTCGCTGCGAGCGCACGAGGTCCCGGATGTCCGGGTCGGGCAGCGGGGCGAGGTCCACCCGGTGGACCTGCCCGAGACGAGACCAGTGCGCCAGCGTCGTCCGCAGCGGGTGCCGGCGGTGCAGCTCGTCGCTGCGGTAGGACGCGACGAGCGACAGCGGTGCATCGAACCCCCTCGTGAACAGCAGCGTCAGCAGGTCGCGCGAGGACTGGTCGGCCCAGTGCACGTCCTCGACGACGACGAGGAGGCGGCCGTGCCTACCGAGGTCCTCGAGGACGGCGTGAATGGCCTCGAGCAGCTCGGCCCGGTCCAGCGGTTGATCCCCGCCAGGGACGGTGCCCGGGATCGTGCCCGGCATCGTGCTCGGGACGGCGCCGGTCCCAGAGCCGGCTGCACCACCCGCGCCCCGCAGCCCCGGCACGAGCCGGGAGATCTGCGGATGGGCCGCGACGAGGTCCTGCGCGCGGTCGGGATCTGTCGCGTGCAGCCGGCCGAGCAGCTCGGCGAAGGGGAGGTAGGGGAGGCTGCTGCCCGCCTCCCCGAGGCAGTGCCCCGCGAGGACCCGGACCCCAGCCGAGCGGGCCTGTGCCATCAGCTCCGCGAGCACCCTGGTCTTGCCGATCCCCGCGTCCCCCGAGACGACGACCAGCCCGCCCGCGGGAGCCTCGGCGGCCGTGTCGAGCCCGGTGAGGCGCCTGA
>JBPCOG010000400.1:0-3372 GCA_051000455.1 Lapillicoccus sp.
CTGCCCTACACCGGGCGGGCCGTCGTCCAGCGGATCATCACCGACCTCGCCGTGCTCGACGTGACCGCGGCCGGCCTCGTCCTCCGCGAGCTCGCCGACGGGGTCACCGAGGACGAGGTGCGGGAGAAGACCGAGCCCGGCTTCTCCGTGCAGCTGCAGGGCTGAGGGGCGGGGCGAGGCTCAGCCCGCCTCGACGGTGACCCCCTCGGCCCTCATCCGCCCAACCTGCTCCGCGCCGGGCTCGCGAACCAGGACGACGGAGCCGTCGAGCGCCCAGGCGGACAGGCAGCTGGTCAGGAGGTGTGGGAGGTCCCCACCCACCCGCACGCGCGGCGCGGGTCCCCAGCCGGGCTGCGGGACCACCACCGCGTCGTATGCCGTGTCGGTCGTGCTCCCGACCCGCAGCACGCGCAGCGCGGTGGCGCCGGGAGGGGGCCGCTCCCAGGCCCCGAAGACGTCCCCGTAGGTCGCCAACTCGCGCGCCTCGTCCATCGCCCCGGGCGGCGTCGCCGGGTTGGACCGGGCGAGCATCGCCAGGCTGACGAGGACG
Source organism: Lapillicoccus sp. (assembly GCA_051000455.1). GTDB lineage: Bacteria > Actinomycetota > Actinomycetes > Actinomycetales > Dermatophilaceae > JBPCOG01. The sequence goes on from JBPCOG010000400.1 coordinate 551, forward strand.
GCGGCGCCGGTGCGGCCGGCGGCAGCGGCCCGCTCGGGGTCGGCGGTCACGAGCACCTCGGCCGCGAGGCCCTCGGCCGCGAGGCCCTCGTCCATCGCCCCGGACGGCAGGTCCGCGGCCGGGACGAGGAGGGTGGCGCCGGTCGCCCAGGTGGCCAGCGCCCAGTAGAGCGCCCGCCAGTGGGTGGGCAGGGTGAGCGCGACGGTGCTCCCCGGACCGGTGTCCAGCTCCTCCTGCAGGGCGTTGGCGGCCTTGCTGACCCAGTTCGCCAGCACCCTGGCGGACAGCTCGATGCGCTCGCCGTGGGTGGGGCCGGCGGCGTCGTCGTAGAAGGTGAGGCGGGGACGAGCGGGGTCGGAGCGAAGCATCGCGGCGAGCACGTCCGGGGGAGTGGGCACCCGGTCGAGACTACGGGGCGCGCCACCGCCGGTCCCGGACGGCGGGGACGAGCGGTTACGATCGCCGGCATGCCTCCCGGTGACGGACCAGCCGCGGCGGCGGCCACCCCCTCGCGGACCGGGTCGGGGACCCACCCGGCATACCGGCGCGGGGACGCGGGCCGGCGCCGGGCATGAGCCGCACCCGGGTGCTGATGATCGGGCGGGTGCTCGTCGTGCTCCTCGTCGTCGCCGTCGTGGTCTGGGGGGTGGCCGGGAACTGGGCGGCGATCTCGGCCGACCTTCGCCGCGCGGACCTGCTCTCGCTCGCGGGGGCCGGCGGGCTCGCGGCGGCCGGGACGTGGCTGACGATGCTGGGCTGGCGGGTGCTGCTGGCCGACCTCGGGTCGCCGCTGCACCTCGCTCCCGCCGGGGGAGTCTTCTTCGTCGGGCAGCTGGGCAAGTACCTGCCCGGCTCGGTCTGGACCGTCGTCGCGCAGGCCGACATGGCGGTGCGGCTGCAGGTCCCGCGCCGGCGCACGACGGTGGTCGGTCTGCTGGCGATCGGCCTGTCCGTGCTCACCGGCGTCCTAGTCGGCCTGCCCGCCGTGCCGTTCCTTCTGCGCACCGGCGACTCCGGCGGCAGGGCGTGGGTGCTGCTGGCCGTGCCGGTCCTCGTGCTGCTGTGCTGGCCGGCGCTGCTCAACCGGGTCGTCTCGCTCGGCCTGCACCTGCTGCGGCGCGACCCGCTCGAGCACACCGTCTCGGCGCGGGCGGTCCTGCAGACCGTGGCCCTGTTCGTCAGCGCCTGGGTACTGTTCGGCGCCCACGTCCTCGTGCTCGCCCACGCGGTCGCGGACCCCGCGCAGACAGGCCCGGGGCTGACCACCGCAGCCCTGAGCGGGTACGCCCTCGCCGCCTCGCTGGGAATGCTCACGGTGATCCTCCCCGCGGGCCTCGGCGCTCGGGAGGGGGTGCTCACGCTGGTCCTCGCCGCGGCGATCCCCGCGTCCGCCGGGACCGCGGTGGCGCTGCTCTCCCGATTCCTCATCACCGTCGTCGACGTCGTCGCGGCCCTGGCCGGCTGGGCCTACGCGCGCTCGCACCATCTGGTGCCGGCCGCCGCCGACACCACGCCCGCAGAGCGGGAACCCTAGCTGCTCAGGCTCCTCTGGGCTCGGGTGAGTCGGTGCTCGGGTACCTGGTGACGAAGTCGAGCACGGCCTGGCCGGACAGGGCACCGCACAGCTGCCGGTGTCCCGCCTGGCTGGCGATCTGGCCCTGGGCGTCCAGGGTCGCCGACCAGTGCGACAACGCGTACTTCTTGCCCGCCGGGAAGGCGCCGTACGCGTCGTTCCACGGGGCGACGATGAGCTTGCCCTTCGAGGGGTCGAGCCTCGCGCCGACCTCCGCTACCTGCCTGAGGGTCGCCCCCTGGGCCTGCTCCTCGCCGGGGAGGTACCAGAGCACGGTGTAGCCGTGCTCGAGGTTGTGCACCAGCGTCTCGACGGGCGGCGAGTCGGCGGCGGTGTAGAAGCCCCGGCCGTCCACCGCCGGCTGCGCGAAGTGCGGGCCGGTGCTGGGCGGCACGGTGGCGTAGTCGACCTTGAGCTGCTGCGGCTTGTCCGTCCCGGGGCCGACGTGCTGGCCCTGCCCGGCCGCCGCGTCGGTGGTGACCGGGTCGCACGCGGCCGCGGACGCCGGCGCCCCGAGCGTGAGGATCAGGTTGGCGGGCTTGCTGGCCTCGGCCGTGCGCCTGGCGTCGATGATCCCGTAGGTGATGAACCCGGCGAGCAGCACCAGCAGTGCGCCGCACACGCCGACGATGGTGAGCGTGCTGCGGCGCTCTCTCGCCTTCTGCTGGCGCTGGATCTCGGCGAGCCGCTGGCGCCGCTCGTTGGGAGCCGTGCGGCTGGCGGGGCTGGGTCTCTTGGCCACGGGGTCCTCTGGGGTCGTGCCGGCCGGCGGCCGGCGTCGACGTCGTCGGACAACGAGCCGGCCACAGTCTAGGTTCCGGAGCCCCCGATGCTCGCCCACCGCGGGTGCGCCAGACTGGGCCGGTGACGCAGACCGACGTCCCGCAGACCCGGCTGTGGCGCTCCCGCCGACCGGTCGCACTCGGCGCGGTGATGGCGATCTTCCGTCGCGGCTGTGGCGACCCCACCTTCCGGGCCACGGCGGACGGGTCCGTGCTGATGGGGGTGCGCACCCCGGCGGGGCCCGCCAGCCTGCTGCTGCGCCCCCACGCCCGGGAGTCGGCCGTCGAGGCCACCGCGTGTGGGCCCGGCGCGGCGTGGAGCCTCGCCCGGGTCCCCGACCTGCTCGGCGACGCCGACGACGACGCAGGCTTCGCCCCGCACCACCCCCTGGTGGCCGAGGCCCGGCGCCGGTTCCCGGGCTGGCGGGTTCCCCGCAGCGGCCTGGTCCTCGACGCCCTCGTCCCGG
>JBPCOG010000332.1:0-1704 GCA_051000455.1 Lapillicoccus sp.
CGGCAGGCGGCCGCCCAGCGGATGATGGCCTCCCTCACCCCGGCCCAGCGCGAGCAGCTCTCGCAGCTGATGAGCGACGCCCTGTCCGACGCCGACCTCGCGTTCGAGATGGCCCAGCTGGGGGACAGCCTGCGGGCCCTGCGGCCGGGGCTGGAGTCGCGGGCGCCAGTGACCATGCGACCCGGCCAGGATCCGCTCGGGTACAGCGACGCGGTGGAGGCGGGCGCCGAGCCCGCCGACCTCAAGGCCCTGGAGCAGCAGCTGTCGCAGTCGCGGTCGGGCGGCACCCTCGACGAGGTCGACGTGGACCTGCTCGAGCAGCGGCTCGGCACCGGGGCGGCCGCGGACCTCGAGGCCCTGCGGCGCCTGGAGCGCGAGCTCGAGACCCAGGGCTACCTCACGCGGGATGACGACGGGCTGCGTCTGACGCCGCGCGCGGTCCGGCGGTTGGGCGAGACGGCGCTGAAGCGGGTGTTCGCGCAGATCTCCGCCACCGGGCGCGGCGACCACGACGAGCGGCGCACCGGGTCCGCGGACGAGCCGACCGGGCTGACCCGCGAGTGGGTCTTCGGCGACGAGCTCCCGCTGGACGCCCCACGGACGGTGGCCAACGCGCTGCGCCGCGGGGGACTCCCGGCAGGTGCCCCTGCCCGAGAGGCGGGTATGCCGGGTGCCGGGCCCCCTTCTCGTGTCCCCGCACCGGCCGGCGGCGTGCGGCTGCTCGTCGACGACTTCGAGGTGACCGAGACCGAGCGACGCAGCACCGCCGCCGTCGCGCTGTGTGTCGACCTGTCGTTCTCGATGCTGCAGGAGGGCCGCTGGGGACCGATGAAGCAGACAGCGCTCGCCCTCTCGCACCTCGTCTCGACCCGGTTCCGCCAGGACGCGCTGCAGGTCATCGGTTTCAACCTCGCCGCCCGGCGCCTGTCACCGGTCCAGCTGGCGGAGGTGGAGCCCGAGCTGCTCCAGGGGACGAACCTGCAGCACGCGCTGATGCTGGCCGCCCGCCACCTGCGCGGCCACCCCGACGCTGAGCCGGTCGTGATGGTCGTCACCGACGGGGAGCCGACCGCGCATCTGACCGAGTCCGGGATGCCCGAGTTCAGCTGGCCGCCCACCCCGAGCACCATCCGGGCGACCGTGGCCCAGGTCGACGAGCTGGCCCGGTATGGCGCAACCGTCAACTTCTTCCTGCTCGGCGACGACCCCGGGCTGGCGCGGTTCGTCGACGCGGTGGCCCGCCGGGCCGGCGGGCGGGTGCTGACCCCCGACGTCTCCCGCCTCGGGGAGTACGTCGTGGCGGACTACCTGAGGCAGCGACGCGGACGGCGCTAGCTCTCAGCGGTGACGGCTGCGACCAGGCGATCAGCGACGACCGGTGACAGCGACGACCGGTGACAGCGAGGCGGAGGGTGCCTGCCCGTCTCCTCCCCGCCCGACGGGTTGAACCAGCAGTTCCGGGTCAACCGGACGGGCGAGTGGGCCGAACGCCATGGGCTCATTTCAGGAAGACGCGTCCGTCGGTCACAGCACCTGCCAGCTCGGTCCGAGACCGCACGCCGATCTTGCGATAGATGCGGGTGAGGTGCGCCTCGACGGTGGCGACGCTGGTGTAAAGCTGTGCGGCCACTTCCCGGTTGGTCCGCCCGGCGACGACCAGAGACGCGACGCGTCCTTCAGCGGCGGTCAGCACGTTGTCGTCGC
>JBPCOG010000264.1:0-2095 GCA_051000455.1 Lapillicoccus sp.
GACACGACGATCCTGCGGGGTCACGCCGGACAGGACGCCATCGGCGTGCTCGGCAGCGGCGCCGCCATCTACGCGACGAACGTCATCGCCTTCGGGATCTGGTACTGGGAGCTCGACCGCGGCGGCCCGTTCGCCCGCGCCGGCGGGACCGACCCGCACCCGGACTTCCTCTTCCCGCAGATGAGCGAGCCACACCTCGCGCCGCCGGACTGGGAGCCGCAGTTCCTCGACTACCTCTACGTCAGCCTGACCAACGTCGTCGCCTTCTCCCCAACCGACACCATGCCGCTGAGCCGGTGGGCCAAGACGCTGATGGCCGTCCAGTCCGTCGTCGCGCTGTCCACGACCGCCCTGGTCGTCGCCCGGGCCGTCAACATCCTCCAGTGAGGACGCTGGGCTAGTCGGGCGTCGGCTCGCGCAGGACCGCGAACAGCGGCTCGGCCGCTGCGGCGCTCAGCCGGCCCGCGATCACGGCGCGCCCCGCCGTCGCCCGCGCCAGCTCGAGGTAGGTGGCCCGGATGTCCGGAGCGGCGCTGACCAGCTGCGCCGCGTGCTCGGCGAGCGTGCCCGCGTCCCCCCGCGCGATCGGCCCGGTGAGCGCCGAGTCGCCCATGCGCAAGACGTTGTCCAGCGCCGCGTGCAGCAGGGGCGAGAGCACCCGGGCGGGCTGCTCGACGCCGCTGCGAGCCAGCAGCTCCATCGACTGGGCGACGAGGGTGACAAGGTGGTTCGACCCGTGCGAGAGCGCCGCGTGGTAGACCGGCCGGTCCTCCTCCTCGATCCAGACCGGCTCACCGCCCATCTCGAGGACCAGCGCCTCACCGAGGGGGCGCAGGGACTTCAGCGTGGTCACCGCGAAGCTGCAGTCGACGAGCCGGTCCAGGTCGATGGCCGTGCCGGTGAACGTCATGGCCGGATGGAGGGCGAGCGGCAGGGCCTGGCTGGTGACCGCCGCCTCAAGGACGGCGATCCCGTGGATGCCGGAGGCGTGGACGACGACCTGGCCCGGATGGAAGGCGCCGGTGGCCGCCAGCCCGGACACGAGCTCGGCAAGCGCGTCGTCCGGGACCGCGAGCAGCACGAGCTCGGCGGTGCTGACGACCTCCCGGACCGGCATGACCGGTATGCCGGGAAGCAGGGACGCTGCCCGCTCCAGAGACCTCTCGCTCACCGCGGAGACACCGACGACGCGGTGCCCGGCCTGACGCAGCGCCGCGCCCAGGACGGCGCCGACCCGGCCGGCACCGACGACCCCGACGCGGAAGCGGGCGGGACGCTCTGCGGGGTCGCTCACCCGGCGAACCTACCCTGCGGCCAGGTCGCCGGTAGGTTTCCCGGGTGGACCCGATCCCGTGGCGGAGGGCCTGGCAGCAGGCGCTGTACGGGCCGGCTGGCTTCTACCGCGGTGCCTCCGGGCCTGCTGGCCACTTCTCGACGGCGGCCCAGGGTCTGCCGGGTCGGGTGCTCGCCGAGGCGCTGTGGCGATGGGCCGACCGGCTTGGGTGCGAGGCCATCATCGACGTCGGGGCCGGGCGCGGGGAGCTGCTCGGTCACCTCGGCGACGCGCGCCCGGGTCACCCGCTCGCCGGTGTCGACGTGGTCGAGCGGCCCGAGGGCCTCACCGCGTCGACCCGCTGGCTGGTCTCCCCCGGCGGCCAGGGGCTGCCGGACGAGCTCAGCGGGGTGACCGGGACGCTGGTGGTGGCCCACGAGTGGCTGGACGTCGTGCCCTGCACGCTGGCCGAGGTCGACGGCTCGGGCGTCCCACGGGAGCTGCTCGTCGACCCGGAGACAGCGACGTCGTCGCTCGGCGAGCCACTCGGCGGCCCGGAGCTGCGGTGGTGCGAGCGGTTCTGGCCGGCGTCCCGACCCGGCGACCGCGTCGAGGTCGGCCTGGCGAGAGACCTCGCGTGGACGGGGCTGCTCGACCGGATGGAGAGCGGCGCCGCGCTGGCGGTCGACTACGGCCACCGCGTCGGTGACCGGCCGCGCGACGGGACCTTCGCGGCATACCGGTCGGGGGTCCGGGTCCGGCCGACACCTGACGGGAGCTGCGACCTCACCGCCCACGTCGCGGTCGACTCGTTGCGCCACA
>JBPCOG010000209.1:0-3146 GCA_051000455.1 Lapillicoccus sp.
GTGACGACGTCCATCTCTGCCGGTCGGCGCCATGCGCCCTCCCGGCTGGTTCTCGTCCGCCACGGCGAGAGCATCGGCAACGTCGCTGACCGGACCGCCCGCCAGCGCGGCGAGGGACGCCTCGACCTCGATGAGCGCGACGCGGACGTGGCTCTCTCCGACACCGGGGGCGAACAGGCAAGGGCTGTCGGGGCATACCTGGCCCGGCTCGGAAACGACGAGCGCCCGACGGTGGTGCTCAGCTCGCCGTACCGCCGGGGCCACGACACCGCCCGAGAGGCGATCGCCCATCTCGGGGACAGCCTGTCGGTGACCGTCGACGAGCGGCTCCGCGAGCGCGACCTCGGTGCGTTCGACGGCCTGACGGGTTCAGGTATCCGGGAGCTCGACCCGAGCGAGGCGGATCGTCGCAGCAAGGTCGGCAAGTTCTACTACCGGCCGCCCGGCGGCGAGAGCTGGTGCGACGTCGCGCTGCGCACTCGCAGCCTGCTCACCGAGATCCGTCAGGAGTACGACGGCGAGCGGGTGTGGGTCTTCTCGCACCAGGCGGTCATCATGAGCTTCCGGTTCGTGCTCGAGGGCCTCGACGAGCACGCGCTGCTCGCCATCGACGCCGACACCCCGATGGCCAACTGCTCGCTGACGACCTATGTCAGGGACGAGGGCGGCGCGCTCGTGCTCGAGTCCTATGGCGACACCGTCGCCGTCGACCAGGCACCGGCCGACGTCACGCATGAGCCGAAGAAGGCCGGACAGGGTGAGACGGCTGTCTCCTGAGGCGGGAGGCCCCCGGTGAGCGGCCGGCCCCGGGATGTCGTCAACGTGACGAGCGCAGCCCTGCGGCAGTGGCCCCTGCCGAAGGCCGGCGAGGACAAGGAGTCACGCGGCCGCGTGCTCGTCGTCGGGGGAAACCGGCAGACCCCCGGTGCCGTACTGCTCGCCGCCGAGGCAGCGTTGCGCTCCGGAGCGGGCAAGCTGCAGGTGGCCACCGTCGAGTCGCTGGCCCCCCACCTCGCGGTCGCCCTGCCCGAGGCTCTCGTGCTGGGCCTGCCCGAGACCCCCGGAGGGGACATCTCCCCGGCCGCGGGTGATGCCATCCTCGAGCTGGCCGAGGGGTGCGCTGCCATCCTCCTCGGACCGGGCCTGATGGACCCTGAGACCAGCGTGGAGCTGATGGGCTCGATCGTGCCGCGCCTCAGGACGACGCTGGTGGTGGACGCCCTGGCAATGGCCTACCTCACCGAGCACCGCCACGGTGTCCGGCACCTCGACGGACGCGCGGTGCTGACCCCGAACGGGGCTGAGCTCGCCCAGACTCTCGGCGTCGAGCCCGACACCGTGGAAGGTGCGTACGCCGAGCACACCGTGAGGCTGGCCACCTCGACGGGAGTGGTCGTCTCCTCCGGAGCGCAGGTCTCGTGGGTCGCCGGCCCGGAGGAGGGGTTGTGGAAGATCGAGACAGGAGGACCCGGTCTCGGCGTCTCCGGTTCCGGCGACGTCCATGCCGGCGTAGTCCTCGGGCTCTGCGCCCGGGGAGCCGAGCCGGCGCAGGCGGCCGCGTGGGCGGCATACCTGCATGGACGTGCAGGCGACCGCCTCGCGGTGGAGGTGGGCCGCCTCGGTTTCCTGGCCCGGGAGCTGCCGGCGCAGATCCCCCGGGTCCTCAGCGAGCTCGAGGTGTAGCCGTAGGGACCCAGGCGGCAGCTCACAGGAACACCTGTAACACTTGCGCCAACGCAATCAACAGCGCGAGGCGCCGTCCGTAGCACGGTGTCTCGCGACCGAGGGAGGAGCACCATGAACGATTCCAGGTCCGGCGCTGCCGAGGTGGTTGCCGTCACCGGTGCCAGCGGGGGGATCGGCCGGGCGACGGCGGTCGCCTTCGGGGCCCGGGGTGCACACGTCGCGCTGGTCGCCCGGGGCCGAGCCGGCCTCGAGGGCGCGGCCCAGGAGGTGGCAGCGGCCGGAGGACAGGCCCTCATCGTCCCCGCGGACGTGTCCGACAGCGAGCAGGTCGAGGCGGCCGTTGAGCGGATCGAGCAGGAGCTCGGGCCGGTGGACGTGTGGGTCAACGTCGCCTTCACGTCGGTGTTCGCCCCGTTCACGCAGATCTCGCCCGCCGAGTACAAGCGGGTCACGGAGGTCAGCTATCTGGGTTACGTCTACGCGACGATGGCGATCCTCAGGCGGATGCAGGAACGCGACCGGGGCACGATCGTGCACGTGGGATCCGCGCTGGCCTATCGCGGCATCCCGCTGCAGACCGCGTACTGCGGCGCCAAGCACGCGATCCAGGGCTTCCACGAGGCGTTGCGCTGCGAGCTGCTGCACGAGGGGAGCAACGTCAAGGTGACGATGGTGCAGATGCCGGCGGTGAACACCCCGCAGTTCTCGTGGGTGCTGTCCCGGCTGCCGCACCGGCCGCAGCCCGTCCCACCCATCTATCAGCCGGAGGTTGCCGCCCGGGGCGTGGTGTATGCCGCGGACCACCCCCAGCGGCGCGAGTACTGGGTCGGCGGGACGACGATGGGGACACTGGCAGCCAACGCGGTCGCACCTGGCCTGCTGGACCGGTACCTGGCCAGAACCGGGTTCGCCGGGCAGCAGACCTCCGAGCCCAGCGAACCCGACGCGCCGGTGAACCTGTGGGAGCCGGCCGACGCCGAGACCGACTTCGGTACCCACGGCCGGTTCGACTCCCGCTCGACGGCACGCTCGTGGCAGCTCTGGGCCTCACAGCACCATGGTGCGCTCGCGGTCGCGGCGGGAGCCGCTGCCGCTGGCGCCGCGGCGCTGGTCCGGCAGGTGCGCCGATGAGAACGACGGGCGCCGAGCTGGTCCGGCAGGTGCGGCGCCGGCCCGGTCTGCTCGGGGCCGGCCCGGCAGGTGGGTCGAGCAGTCCGGCAGGGCGGGGCTTGGAAGGGGTGCGGGCGGCATACGGGCTGGTCCAGCTGGCAGCACCGGCACTGCTGGCCGACCGGGTGGCCCCTGACCGCGTCGGTCCACGGGCCCGGGTGGTGATCCGCGTCCTCGGGGCCCGGCACCTTCTGCAGGCGGGCGCCGCCAGCGCGGTGGACCGGCCGTTGGCGCACCAGGTCGGGGCAGTCGTCGACGCCCTCCACGCCATCAGCATGGTCGCGCTGTCG
>JBPCOG010000043.1:0-3086 GCA_051000455.1 Lapillicoccus sp.
GAGTCGACCTCGTTGCGGGTGCAGCCCAATGTCACGAGGGCGACGCTCCGTCGAGACGTCGGCGAGGTCATGCCGCCCACTCTAGTTGGCCGGACGCAGCGCCCCGGCACGCCCGAGCCTGCTCGGCGGGCGGGGTATGCCGGTCAGTCCCGGCCCGCCTCGCGGCCCGTCAGCTCCCAGGCGTCCCCGCCGCTGTCGTACCCGTCGACTTCCTCCAGTCCCCGCAGCCCGGGGGGCCGGTCGGGCCCCGGACTGTCCCCGATCTGCCGGCGACCCGGGGGGAATGCCGGGGCGTCGTCAGAGGCGACGCCAGCCTCCTCGTCGGACCCGGCCGCCCCAGCGTCGTCGGTCCCAGCGTCGTCGGCACCGGCGACGTCGGCCCAGTCTGGGTCGTCGGCCCCGGCGTCGTCGGCCCAGTCTGGGTCGTCGGCGCCCGGCCGCGGGTCCCCGGGGACCGGCGGGACCTCCTCTCCTCGCAGCAGGGCCAGGGTGACGGCCAGCTCGTCCGGCGTGACAAGGACCTCCCTCGCCTTGGACCCCTCCGACGGTCCGACCACCCCACGTGACTCGAGCAGGTCCATCAGCCGTCCCGCCTTGGCGAACCCGACGCGCAGCTTGCGCTGCAGCATCGACGTCGAGCCGAACTGGGTCGTGACGACCAGCTCGGTCGCCCGCAGGAGGATGTCGAAGTCGTCCCCGATGTCGTCCTCGACGGTCTTCTGCGGGACCACGACCGTGACATCGTCCCGATAGGTCGGTCTGCGCTGCTCGGTGACGCTCTTGACGACTGCCTGGATCTCCGACTCCGTCACCCACGCGCCCTGGACCCGGATCGGCTTGCCCGACCCCATCGGCAGGAACAGCGCATCACCCTGGCCGATGAGCTTCTCGGCCCCGGCGTGGTCGAGGACGACGCGGGAGTCGGCCAGGGAGGCAGTGGCGAAGGCCATCCGCGATGGGACGTTCGCCTTGATCAGACCGGTGACGACGTCCACCGACGGGCGCTGGGTGGCGAGCACGAGGTGGATTCCGGCTGCCCGGGCGAGCTGGGTGATGCGGTGGATCGACTCCTCGACGTCCCGCGGGGCCACCATCATCAGGTCCGCGAGCTCGTCGACGATGACGAGGAGATAGGGGTAGGGCGCGATGAGCCGCTCCGACCCCGGCAGCGGTTTCACCGCCCCCGCGCGGACAGCCTTGTTGAAGTCGTCGATGTGCTTGAACCCGAAGGCCGCGAGGTCGTCGTAGCGCTGGTCCATCTCGCGCACGACCCACTGCAGGGCCTCGGCCGCCTTCTTGGGGTTGGTGATGATCGGGGTGATGAGGTGCGGGATCCCCTCGTAGCCGGTCAGCTCGACCCGCTTCGGGTCCACGAGGACCATCCTCACCTCGTCCGGCGTCGAGCGCATGAGGATGGAGGTGATCATCGAGTTGATGAAGGAGGACTTGCCGGCGCCGGTCGCCCCGGCGACGAGCAGGTGCGGCATCTTGGCGAGGTTGGCGATGACGTAACCGCCCTCGACGTCCTTGCCGACGCCGATGACCATCGGGTGCTCGTTGCTGCGGGCCGTCTGGCTGCGCAGCACGTCGCCGAGGGAGACCTTCTCGCGGTCGGTGTTCGGGATCTCGATCCCGATCGCGGACTTGCCGGGGATCGGGCTGAGGATGCGCACGTCGGCGGAGGCCACGGCATACGCGATGTTCTTCGACAGCGCCGTGACCCGCTCCACCTTGGTCCCGAGGCCGAGCTCGACCTCGTACCGGGTGACCGTGGGCCCGCGGGAGAAGCCGGTGACCTGCGCATCGATCTCGAACTGCTCGAAGACGTGGGTGAGGGCCTCGACGACCCGGTCGTTGGCGGCGCTGCGCGTCCGGTGCGGGGCACCGGGGGCGAGGAGTGCCTGGTCGGGCAGCGTGTAGGTGAGGTGCCCCGGCAGGGTCAACTGCTCCGCCCTCCGCGGCACGGCGGCCGGCGGTGGCACGAGTCCCGGCTTCGGGCCGACCAGCGTACCCGTGGACGACTTCGGGCCCGCGTCCCCGGGCTCGGCGCCACGCTCGGACCCGGCTTCCGGGCCGGGCTCGGCGGGGCGCCTCTCCCCCGGGCGCAGCCGCTTGCCGTTCCTGCCCTCCCGCGCCACCTGGGCCGCCTGCTCGAATGCCTCGTCACCGGCGAGACCGGACAGGTCGAGCACCTTGCGCCGCAGGCGCCGCGTCGCGCTCTCCCTCGTGTCCTCGGCGGGCTCGCCCTGCTCCGGGCTCCCTCCGCCGGGCCCGGCCCCGTGGTGCATCAGCCGGTTCCACAGCTCGCCGAGCCGCTGGGGGACGAGGCGTACCGGGGTGGCCGTCACCACGAGGATGCCGAAGACGCCGAGCAGCAGGAGCAGGGCCAAGGCGCCGTACTTCGACACGGCTGCGGCCAGCGGGCTCGACGCGAGGAAACCGATGATGCCGCCGGCGGCCCGCATCGCGTCCGGGCCGTCCGGGGGGTTGGGGATGTCGTCCGCGAGGTGGGCGATGCCGCATGCGGCGAAGGTCAGGGCGATCGTCCCCACCGCTACCCGGCTGGTGGCTGCGGAGCCCTCCGGGCGGCGCAGCAGGCGCAGGCCGAAGAGCAGCAGGACGATCGGCAGGGCGTAGGCCACCCGGCCGAGGGTCCCGGCCACGACGGCGTGCACGAGGGCCCCGAAGGTGCCCTGGACATTCCACCACTCCCGGGCTGCGACGACGACGGCCAAGCCGATGAGGAAGAAGCCGATCCCGTCGCGGCGGTGCTCGGGCTCGAGGTCGCGGGCCGAGGAGCCGATGCGGCGCACCGCCCCCCCGGCGAGGTGGGAGGCGCCCATCCAGGTCGTCCGTGCTGCCCGCAGCGGCAGCCCGATCGAGCGGCTCCGGCTGCGCCGGGGTCGTCGGGTGGCCCGTCTTCGGGAGGTCGGTCGAGGACTGCGCGCACGCGCGGGCGCCCCCGGGCCCGAGCCGCCGGAGCGGGCGGTGGTGGAGGACGGACGCGTGGCCATGCCCCGCAGGCTACGCGAATGTCACTCCCGGCACACGTGCCACACGCGTTACAACCTCAAGCGACTGTTCCC
>JBPCOG010000379.1:0-2751 GCA_051000455.1 Lapillicoccus sp.
GTACTTCACCGGGTACCGGCAGACCCTCCGAGCCCCGGGCGAGCTCATCCGTGCGGTGCGCGTTCCGTTGCCGCTCGCCGGGCTCACCGCCTTCCACAAGGTCGCCAAGCGCCGCTTCGACGACATCTCCAGCGTCGCGGTCGCGTATGCCGTCGACGTCCGCGACGGCATCGTCACCAGGGGCCGCATCGGGGTCGGTGGCGTCGGCGCCACAACGCTCCGGGCCACGACGACCGAGCGGGCCCTGGAGCAGCGGCCGTGGGCTCTCGCGACGGTGCGCGAGGCAGCGGCGGTGCTCCGTGCGGAGGGCACACCCATCGACGACCACCGGGCCAGTGCGGCATACCGAAGGGCCATGCTGGGGCAGTCCCTGCTCAAGCTCCACGCCGAGGGCGCGCTCGAGCAGGAGGAGGTCGGCGTATGAGCTCGCTCTCCGAACGGCCAGCCAACCCCGTTGTCGGACAACCGGTCCCACACGAGAGTGCCGTGCTGCACGTCACGGGTGAGGCGCTCTACACCGACGACCTGGTCGTCCGGACCAAGGACGTCCTGCACGCCCATCCGGTGGCGGCACCGCACGCCCACGCGCGCGTCACCGGCCTCCGCACGGGTCCCGCACGAGCAGTCCCTGGCGTCGTCCGGATCCTCACCGCCGCAGACGTGCCGGGGCTCAACGACGCCGGCGTCAAGCACGACGAGCCGCTGTTCCCCGACGAGGTGATGTTCCACGGGCACGCCGTCTGCTGGGTCCTCGGCGAGACCCTCGAGGCGGCCCGGCTGGGCGCGCTCGCCGTCGAGGTCGACTACGAGCCGCTCCCGTCACTCGTCGGGCTCCGCGAGGCGATCGACGCGGGGAGCTTCCAGGGTGCCCAGCCACACCTGGAGCGTGGGGACGTCGGGGCCGGCCTCTCCCGTTCGGCGCACGTCTTCAGCGGCGAGCTCGAGCTCGCCGGCCAGGAGCACTTCTACCTCGAGACCCACTGCGCCCTCGCCCAGATCGACGAGGCAGGGCAGGTCTTCGTCCAGAGCAGCACCCAGCACCCCTCGGAGACCCAGGAGATCGTCGCCCATGTCCTCGGGCTGCACAGCCACCGGGTCACCGTGCAGTGCCTGCGCATGGGCGGCGGCTTCGGCGGCAAGGAGATGCAACCGCACGGGTATGCCGCGGTCGCCGCCCTGGGTGCCACCCTCACCGGGCGCCCGGTCCGGCTCCGGCTCAGCCGCAACCATGACATGACGATGACCGGCAAGCGGCACGGGTTCCACGCCCGCTGGCGGGCCGGCTTCGACGGGGCGGGGCGCCTCCAGGCCCTGGACGCGACGCTCACCGCGGACGGGGGGTGGAGCCTTGACCTGTCGGAGCCGGTTCTGGCCCGAGCCCTGTGCCACGTCGACAACGCGTACTGGATCCCCGAGGTCCGGGTGAACGGGCGGATCGCGAGGACGAACAAGACCTCGCAGACGGCGTTCCGGGGCTTCGGCGGCCCGCAGGGAATGCTCGTCGTCGAGGACATCCTCGGACGCTGCGCCCCCCTGCTCGGCATCGACCCCGCGGACCTGCGCCGGCGCAACTTCTACGTCGAGGGCCAGAGCACCCCCTACGGCCAGCAGGTCCGCCACCCCGAACGCGCGGGCATCGCCTGGGACCGGGTCCGGGAGTCGGGCGAGCTGGCCGCCCGGGGCGCCCAGGTGGCCCGTTTCAACGCCGCGCACGCCCACACCAAGCGCGGGCTGGCCATCACGCCGGTGAAGTTCGGGATCTCCTTCAACCTCACGGCGTTCAACCAGGCCGGTGCCCTCGTGCACGTCTACAAGGACGGGTCGGTGCTCATCAACCACGGCGGCACCGAGATGGGCCAGGGCCTGCACACGAAGATGCTCCAGGTCGCCGCAACGGCGCTCGGGATCCAGCTGGCCAAGGTCCGGCTCGCCCCGACCCGGACGGACAAGGTCCCCAACACGTCCGCGACGGCGGCGAGCTCGAGCGCCGACCTCAACGGCGGCGCGGTGAAGAACGCCTGCGACCAGATCCGGGAGCGTCTCGCCCAGGTGGCCGGGACCCGCCTGGGGATCAACGCCTCCGACGTGCGCTTCGTCGACGGCGTGGCACGCCGCATCGGCCCGGCGGGCGCCGACATCCCCTGGGACGAGCTCGTCCAGCTGGCCTACTTCCAGCGCGTCCAGCTGTGGGCCGCCGGCTTCTACCGGACCGAGGGGCTGCACTGGGACTCCTCGCGGATGCAGGGCGAGCCGTTCAAGTACTTCGCCTACGGCGTCGCCGCCGCGGAGGTCGAGGTCGACGGCTTCACGGGTGCCTACCGCACCCGACGGGTCGACATCGTCCACGATGCCGGCGACAGCCTGTCGCCGCTGGTGGACATCGGCCAGATCGAGGGCGGCTTCGTCCAGGGCGCCGGGTGGCTCACTCTCGAGGACCTGCGGTGGGACGAGAGCGACGGCACGTTTCGTGGGAGCCTGGCGACCCAGGCTGCCAGCACGTACAAGCTGCCGAGCTTCTCCGAGATGCCCGAGGTGTTCAACGTCACGCTGCTGGGGCACGCGCACGAGGACGGCGCCGTGTACGGCTCGAAGGCCGTTGGGGAGCCGCCGCTCATGCTCGCCTTCTCGGTGCGCGAGGCGCTGCGTCAGGCAGCCGCGGCCTTCGGTCCGGCCGGGACGAGCGTCGACCTCGCGTCTCCGGCAACTCCCGAGGCGGTCTACTGGGCCCTCGAGCGAGCCCGCCGCGGCACC
>JBPCOG010000440.1:0-2065 GCA_051000455.1 Lapillicoccus sp.
GGAACAGCTGGGCGACCGGCCCCCGGGTCATGTCCACGGTCTGGATCCGGCTGACGGGGGCGATCCGCCGCTCCTGGGTGACCCACCCGGTCTGGGTGTAGACGGCGGTCGGCGTCGACTCCCAGCGATGCACCCGGTAGCGCCACTGCGGCATGACGACGACATAGGCCAACGCCGGCACGACGAAGGCCGCCGCGAGGACGACGTGCGGGGCGCGCGGCCCCTCCGCGTCGACGAGCCACCAGAGCGCCTGCGCGGCGGCGAGCACCAGCGCCTGGGCCACTCCACCGACGAACCACATGACCCGGGCGCGCGGGCTCACCAGGTGGGCGGGCTCGCGCAGCGCCACCCCGCCGGGCGGTGCTTGACCAGACCCGGGGTCCCCGATCGGCATGGCGTCCACTTCTCCCCACTCTCGGGCCGGCGACTCTCGGGCCGGCGACTCTCTGGCCGGCGACTCTCGGGCCGGCGACTCTCGGGCCGGCGACTCTCGGGCCCGGCAGTCCCCGGCCAGCCGACACCCCGGCCAGCCGACACTCACGGTAGGTGATGCCGCCAGGGATGTGGCGGCAGGTCCTCCGGGGGATGCGAGGATGGGCGGATGGCCGACATCCACGAGACCCTGCATGTGGACGCCACCGCGGAGCACGTCTATGCCATGGTGTCCGACCTGCCGCGGATGGGCGAGTGGTCCCCGGAGTGCGACCGGGTGACCTGGCGCGACGGCGCCAGCGGGGCCCGGCCAGGGGCGAAATTCCTCGGTCACAACCGCGTCGGCGCGGTGCGCTGGACCACGTTCGGGGAGGTCGTCGTCGCCGAGCCGGGACGCAACCTCGCCTTCGAGGTGACCGCCGGACCGGTGGCCCTGTCCCGGTGGGAGTACTTCTTCGTCCCGGACGAGGACGGTTCCGGCTGCACGGTCGCCGAGGAGTGGACCGACCGGCGCCCCGCGTGGTACCGCTTCGTCGCCGACCGCGCCTTCGGCAACCGGATGCGCACGAACGCGCAGGGCATCCGGGCGACGTTGCTCGCCCTGAGGCGCGCCGCGGAGACCCGCCAGCTCTCCTAGCGCGCCGCCAGCACGGCGTCGTAGAGCAGCTTGCTCGACAGTCGGGTGCGGGTCGCGACATCCGCGCACACGTCCTTGAGCCGCTCGCCCGCGGCCACCCGCGCCTGGATGCCGGGCAGCGCCTCCGCGACCGAGCTCGCCCGGCGACCGGCTCCCCCCACCACCAGGGTGACCTCACCCCTGACGCCGTCGGCGGCCCAGAGCGCCAGCTCGGCCAGCCCCCCGCGGCGCACCTCCTCCCAGGTCTTGGTCAGCTCGCGGCACACCGCCCCCGGGCGGTCGGTGCCGAAGGCAGCCGCCAGCCCCGCCAGGGTGGCCGCCGTCCGGTGGGGGGCCTCGAAGAACACCATCGTCCGTTGCTCCTCGGCAAGGCCGGCCAGGACCCGGGAGCGTTCCCCCGGCCTGCGGGGCAGGAAGCCCTCGAAGCAGAACCGGTCCACCGGTAGCCCGGAGACCGCCAGCGCCATCAGCACCGCGCTCGGACCGGGCACACCGGTGACCTGCACACCGGCCCCGACCGCGGCGGCCACCAGCCGGTAGCCGGGGTCGGAGACCGAGGGCATCCCGGCGTCCGTGACGACGACGACCCGTGCCCCGTCGACGAGCCGAGCCAGCAGCTCCGGGGTCCGCGAGGCCTCGTTGTGCTCGTGGTAGCTGACGACCCGGCCGGCCGGCGTCACCGCCAGCTCGGCGAGGAGCCGGCGCAGGCGTCTGGTGTCCTCGGCGGCGATGACGTCGGCGCCCGCGAGCTCGTCCCCGAGGCGGCGGGACGCATCGCGCGGGTGCCCGATCGGCGTCGCCGCGAGGACGAGGACACCGGCCGGAGCGCTCACCCGCCCATCCTCGCAGGCGCGCCGGGTGGTCCCGGCCGCGCGACATACAGTTGGCGCCATGCTGCTGGCCCGCGACCCCGGCCGGGTCCCCGTCGGGCAGCGTCGTGGGCTGGTGGTCGAGAGCCTCGTCGTCCTCGGGCTCTCGCTCGGCGCCTCGGCCGTC
>JBPCOG010000164.1:0-11528 GCA_051000455.1 Lapillicoccus sp.
GCCTCTGGGGAACCCCTGCGAGGGGAGACGTTCGACACAGACACCTACTACCTTTCAACGCTCATGCGTGCGACAGCATCAGCCGTCGCCGTGGCGATGTGACAGTGTGAGGGGACATGCGGACCACCCCGCGAACGGCCGTTTGCGGCCTTCCGTCGTCCGGCCTCGTCGCGCCCTACCCGCCCGTGATTGTCCTGCTGAGGACCATTATAAAACGGCGCGGGGCATGGTGGCGACACCGAGCGCCGTTCGTCTGCGTCATTGGGCGCGATCTGCGTGCGCCGCTCACTCCTCGGGGTCGGCCTTGACGGCGAGCACCGGGCAGGTCGCGTCCAGCAGGATCCGCTGCGCGTTGGAGCCGAGGATCAGCTTTCCGACCGGCGTGCGCCGGCGCAGGCCGATGACGATGAAGTCTGCTGCCACCTCGTCGGCGACGGCGATGAGGTCCTCGGACGGGTCGTGCCCCCGCACCAGCTGACGCACCTCGTAGTCGAGGGCCGCCTCCTCGAGCTTGGCCCTGACCGCGCTCAGCTCCTCCTCGAACCGGGCGGCCTCGTCGGCGTCGAAGTCCCTGCCGCCGCGGTTGGAGCTGACGACGATGAGCCTCGTCCTGCGCAGCTCACACTCCTGGGCGGCGCGACGGAGGGCGGCGCGACCCTCCCTGGTCGGGACATAACCGACGACCACGGCCACCGAGATCCTCCTCGTCCGCAGCGCGGCGCTGCTCGGGCCCGACGCTACCCGATCCGCCGCCGCCCCGGTCACCCTGAGCGCGTGACCGTCTCCCCCACCCGCTGGCCCGGCCGCGGACCGCCCGCCCTGCTGTTCGGCCGTCCCAGGGCGCCCCGGATGATCGCCCCCACCGCGTCGATCTCGATGAGGAAGCCGTCGTGCCCGTAGTGAGAGCTGATCGTGTGCCGTCGCGCGCGGGGGGTGGCGGCGGCGATCTCGTCGGACAGGCGCGGCGGGTAGAGGCGGTCGGAGTCGACCGAGACGACGGTGACGTCGGCGGTCACCCGGGCCAGCGCTGCCGACACCCCGCCCCGGGCGCGCCCCACGTCGTGCGAGCTCATCGCCTCGGTGAGCACGAGGTAGGAGTTCGCGTCGAAGCGCCGGCTCAGCTTGCTCGCATGGTGGTCGAGGTAGCTCTCCACGGCATACCGGCCACCGGCGCCGAGCGGTTGCTCCCCCTCTTGCGGCAGCCGCCCGAACCGGTCCGCGAGCTCCTGCTCGCTGCGGTAGGTGATGTGGGCGATCCGCCGGGCGATCCCCAGGCCGTCCTCCGGACCGCGTCCGTGGTCGTAGTAGTCGCCGTTGCGGAAGAGGGAATCGTGCCGGATCGCCAGCAGCTGCGGCTGGCACCAGGCGATCTGCTCGGCACTCGCGTATGCCGTGCTCGCGAGGATGACCGCGCGGCTGACCCTTGCGGGGTGGGTGACGGCCCACTCCAGTGCTCGCATCGCACCCATCGAGCCACCCAGCGCGCACGCCCATGCGCCGATGCCCAGGGCGTCCGCGAGGCGGACCTCTGCCTCCACCTGGTCCCGGACCGTGATGAACGGGAAGCGGCTGCCCCACGGACGTCCGTCGGGGGCGTTGCTGGCGGGGCCGGTCGTGCCCTGGCAGCCGCCGAGGACGTTGCTGGCCACGACGAACCACCGGTCCGTGTCCAGCGGCCTCCCTGGCCCGATGAGGCCGTCCCACCAGCCCGGGGACGGATGTCCCGGGCCCGCCTCCCCCACGACGTGGCTGTCCCCGGTGAGGGCGTGTTCGACGAGGACCGCGTTGTCGCGGGCGGGGTTCAGCCGTCCCCAGCTCTCGTACGCGACCCGCACGCCCGGAAGGGCGCCACCGCGTTCGAGGGCGATGTCGCCCACCTCGACGAAGCTGCGCTGTCCCTTGTCGTCCCCGTCCCGCCAGGCACCAGTCACCAGCCGGGGGCCCGGGGTGATTGTCATCAGAAGAGTCTCCTGAGCACTCGCGCTTGCCCGACCTTCCTGGACCGGACCCGGTCATCACCCGGGGCACCCCGCCGCGAGGAGGGTTGCCGTCCAGCAAGCCGGGGCTGTGCGCTGGAGCTCATGACCTGGGGCAACTATACGAGATGGGTCCGGGTCCCGGCCACCTCCGTCCACGTCAGGTGCTCGTCCTCCCGCACTCAGGCCGATCGCCGGGGCCGGATCGCGAGGTCGACGACCCGCTCCAGCAGCTGGGCCAACCGGTAGTCGGGGTCGAGGGCGAGCGCCCGGTCGATGGCGAGCCGGGTGAGTGCACCGTCGCCGAGCCACCAGGTGAACGACGCGAGCACCGTCAACGGGCCCGTCGCGAACGCCTCCGGGGAGTGCCGGCACAGCTGGATGAGCCGCTCCTCGACGCGGTGCTGGGCGACAGACGTCTCCACATCGGGCCCGTCGGCACCGTCGACGGCGGTCGGCGGCAGCAGGCTGGACGCCATCCGCACCAGCGCCGGCTCGAAGACGTCGAGCTCGAGCGTCCCGGGGCAGATCCAGGCCGTGACGAGATCGCGGAGCTCGACGTCCCGCAGCGAGGCGGCCAACCGGGCAAGTGTCGGCACACCGAGCTTCGTCTGGAGGTAGGTGCCGTCGTCGACGGCGAGCAGGAGTGCCCAGTCGCGCAGTGCCAGGCGGCGCAGCCGGTCGAGTCCCACGCCGGTGCACCGCGCCTGTGACAGCTCGTCCATCAGCGGCGTTGCCTCCCCGACCAGCTGGTCCATCAGCGCCCCGTCGACGGGCGCGAGCCGGCTGTCGAGCTCGTCGCGGCTCGCCGTCGGGTGCCGGCCCAGGGCGACGAAGTCGGCGACAGCCGGCACGTCGCCGTCCTCCGGCAGCGGGGAACCCTGCGGTGGACAGCAGCCGGAGGTGCACTCCCGGGAGTACCACCGGCCGTCGCGGACGACGAGCCGGTCCAGGACCTGCAGGCCCTCCGCCGTGAGGGCGTCACGCAGGGCCTCGCTGACCGCCTCCGAGTCGCCCTGGCGCATCTCGTAGGCGACGATCATGCAGCGGTCGGCCCGCTCGCGCAGGACCGCGGGGAGCATCACCTCGACCACGGCCGCCGGGTCAGTGCCGCGCGGTGGCAGGTCGAGGCGTTGGACCAGTCCGAGCGGCCTGCCGCGGAGGCAGACGAGCACGATCGAGTCCGCGGGACGGAAGCCGAGGTGGTAGGGCAGCACCGTGACCATGTCGGCGGGTCCACGAAGTCGGATGGTCGTTGTCATTCCCCGAGCATCGGCACGGGCTCGGTCCCGCACCACCGTGGCGCCACGCCCTGTGGACGGTGTGCCCGGACGCCGGGCCCTGGGGAGGACGGCCGGGAGACGCCGAGCCCTGGGGAGGACGGCCGGGAGGACGCCGAGCCCTGGGGAGGGCGGCAGGGAGGACGCTGGGGAGGACGGCCGCGACGACGGGCCTCAGGCGCTCAGCGGATGACGGTCGAGCGCACCGTGGGCGGGACGCCGTCCTGCGGCCCGGCAGCCGCGCCCGCCGGGGCGCGCCGCCCGGACTGGGCCCTCTCCCAGGCGAGGAAGGCCTCGGTGTCGTTGATCAGCGACGCGGCGACCCAGCCGAGGACGACCGCGTCATCGGCGACTCCGAAGACGGTGAAGAGCGCCTCGGGGACCAGGTCGACCGGCGAGACGATGTAGAGAACCCCTGCGGCGAGCAGCGCGAGGTGGACCTTGCTCGTGCCGGCATACTCGCCGCTCAGCGAGGCACGCACCAGGCGTGGCAGCGCGCTCACGCGCTCCTCCAGCCCCGGCGAACCCGGCCGCGCGGCAGTCCGGAGCGCGGTCACGACGGTCTTGAGCATGCCCAAGCGAGCGGTTGCCCTCAGCGCCATGTTCTTCTCCTCCTGGCAGGGATGGCGGTGACCCGGAGGGGGCCGCCGCAGGTGACGGAAAGGCTGTCGGCAGGGGTGGCCGTCACCGGACGGGCGTCACCCGGCGGGGGAACTCCCTGCGCGCACTGTCGGCGATCTTCTTGAGCATGTAGGCGTCGACCCCGGCGCCCACCGCCCCCCCGACGAACGGCACGGCCTTGCCGAAGGTGGCCACACCGGACCTGCCCACCTGCAGCAGCAGGCGGAAGCCGATGGCCTTGTTGACGACCATCAGCAGCGGACCGGGGAGGCGCGCGGCGGCGAGGTTGACGAGCCGGCCGGCCGGAGCGGCGACTCCGGCCTTCTTGAGCAGGTCGTCGGCGTCCGCGCCGACCAGGGTGAGCAGTACCGCCGTCCGGATCTGCGGCTGCCGGATGTCGTAGCCCCGCAGCTGCGCAGTCGCCGCGACCATCCGCGTTGCGACGAGGTAGAACCCCACGACGTTCGCCGGCAGCGCGACCGGGAGGGTGACGAAGCCACCGAGTCCGGTGAGGAAACCGCCCGCCGCGCCCTTGACCAGGTGCGAGCGGACCACCGCGTCGATCGCGGACTCCGCGTCCGCGGCGGTGCTCAGCGCCGAGTCCGCGACCTTCTGGGCCGAGTCGAACCGGCCCCTGCCGTCGATCCCCGTGTCGAGCAGGCGCTCGACCAGGTCGGCTGCCATCCCCGACATGGCGCCCTGCTGCTGCCCGCTACCGGCCAGCTCCAGTGCGCCCGCGCCCTCCGCAGGCCTGACTGTCCCGTCGCCGTCCTCGGTTCCCACCATGACATCCCTTCGTCCAGGTCGCGTCGCCCCGCGAGTCGGTACCCGTCCTTCCGGTACCCGTCCTCCCGGCGCACCAACCTCAGCGCGACAACCTCAGCGCACCAACCTCGGCCACGCTGATCCTCCCGGCACACCGTTCGGGGCGCAACCGGCGCAACGCTCCCGCCGGCCGGGGGGTTCCCGTCCTCAGCGGTATGCCGGGTGAGCAGTCGGCTGCCCACCGCGGCCGTCGCGGTGCTCGGGTTGGATGGACCCATGGCCACCCTCCCGCAGGCCGGCGACCGGGACGACCTCGTCCCACTCGTCGTCGTCGGCGGACGGGCGGCGCTGGTCGACGGGGTCGCCGAGGTCGGCGGCACGGTGGCCGAGGTGCTCCGGCGTGCCGCCGAGCTCGAGCTGGCCCGGCGCCCCCGGTGGGCCGTCTTCTCGGCGAGGCAGGCGCTCGCGCCGTTGGCGGCCTCGGGCGTCGCCGTCCGCCGGGCCTGGGACATCGCCGAGGCCCACCGGCTCATCAACGGAGGATGGGCGGCGGACCCCTCCCGCGCCTGGGCCGGCGTGGCCGGCCTGTCCACCGACGAGATGCCGTCCCGACCGGGCGATGACCTCTTCGACTTCGTCCGCGCGGCGGCGACGGCACCCGACCCCTCGCCGGACTCGCCGCTGCGGCCCGACGGCTATCTCCGGCCGGAGGCGCTCGACCCATCGTGGGCCGTCACCGACGAGCGGGTGCGCGCGCTCGCCCGGCTGGTCCGTGACATTGCGGTCCGGCAGCGGGACCTGCTCGCCGGTATCGGTCCCCGCGCGGTGCGGACGGCATGGTCCGAGTCCGCCGCAGCCGTGCTCTGCGTGGAGCTGGAACGCGACGGCCTGCCCGTGGACCGGGCCCGGGCGGAGGAGCTGATCGCCGGGGCGGCCGGGCTGAGGCCCGCCGACGAGGCTGAGGCTGTGCAGCGACGGCGCGAGCGGGACCGGCGGGTGCTGCGGCACGCGCCGGGGCGGGAGGGCACGGACCTGCGCAACCCCGCCCACGTGCGGCAGCTGCTCGCCTCGGTCGGGGTGCACGTGCCGAGCACCCGGCGCTGGGTGCTCGAGCCGTTCCGCGGCACCCACCCGCTCGTGGAGGCCCTGTTGCAGTGGCGCCGGGACGAACGGGTCGCGACGACCTACGGGTACCGCTGGCTGGACGAGCACGTCGGATCCGACGACCGGCTACGGGGTGGCTGGACTGCGTGCGACGGTGCCGGCGGCCGCATGACGGCACAGAACGGCCTGCACAACCTCCCGGCGCCGCTGCGCTCCGCGGTCGCGGCGCGGGAGGGCCACGTCTTCGTCCGTGCCGACCTCGGCCAGATCGAGCCACGCGTGCTGGCGGTCGTCTCCGCCGACCCCAGCCTCGCGAAGGCGACGCGCGCCGACGACCTCTACGCACCGGTTGCCGCACGGCTCGGGGTCGAGCGGTCGGTGGCCAAGGTCACGGTGCTCGCGGCGATGTACGGCCAGCGGTCCGGGTCGGCGGGCGAGGCGCTCCGCGGTCTCGAGCGGGCCTACCCGGTGGCGATGGGTCACCTCGACCGGGCGTACGAGGCCGGGGTGCACCGTCGTCCGCTGCGCACCTTCGGGGGACGGCTCATCGTCCTGGACGGCGCCCCGGCCCCCGGCGACGCGACGCCCGGCGCGACGGCCGCGACGGCGTCGCCCGGTGCCCGCGCCGCGACGGCGTCGGCCGGTGCCCGCGCCGCGTCCCGCGGACGTTTCGCCCGCAACGCGCTCATCCAGGGTGCGGCGGCGGAGCTGTTCAAGGCGTGGGCCGCGACCGTCCGGCATGCCATCGCGGACCTCGACGCCGAGATCGTCCTGTGCCTGCACGACGAGCTGCTCGTCCACGTGCCCGAGGCGCACGCGGACGAGGTGCAGGCCCGCGTGGTGCGGGCCCTGACCGACAGCGCCCGACGCTGGGCGGGCACCGGGGAGGTGCGCTTCGTCGTGGACGCCAGCATCATCGGCCGCTGGTCCGAGGCGAAGGAGGGGTGAAGCCGAACGACTCGGCGAAGGGGGCTACTCCCCCTCGGCGACGCCCTTGAGGTAGTCCTCGAGCTCGGCGCCGATCTCGTCGGCGGACGGCAGCTCGGACACTCCGGTGGCGAGCAGGCTGGGGCGCCCGCGGCCCTTGACGAACGTGTCGTACTGCCGCTCGAGGGCCGCCACCACGGAGGCGACCTCCTCGGAGCCCGCGACCTCCCTGGCGATCTCGGCGCGGTTGAGCCCGGCGGCCGCGGCGAGGTCCGCGGTGGCGAGGTTGAGCCGCGTCGCGCCGATGATCGCGGTGAGGCCAGCCAGCGCGGCGTCCGCGTACTCCGCCTGGGCCAGGTAGTGCGGGACGTGGACGGCGAACCCGAGCGCGTCCAGCCCGGACTCACCGAGGCGCAGCTCGAGCAGGGAGGTGACACTGCCGGGGACCTGGACCGCCCCGAACACCGCCTGGTGGTCACCGATCAGACGCGGGTCGGTGGCGTGCGCCGTGAGCCCGAGCGGGCGGGTGTGGGGCACGGCCATCGGTATGCCGTGAACGGTCACCGTGAGCTCGACCCCAAGGATGCGGATGAGGCCGATGACCGCCTCGACGACGCGCTCCCACTGGTAGTCCGGCTCGACGCCGGCGAGCAGGAGGAAGGCCTGCCCGTCCTTGTCGATGGCCCGGTAGAGCAGCAGCGACGGGTCGTCGTAGCTGACCCACCGGTCCTTGTCGAAGGTCATCGCCGGGCGCCGCCCGCGGTAGTCGAGCAGCTGGTCCACGTCGAAGGACGCGACGACGGTGTGCTCGTGCGCCTCGAGCAGGTGCTCGGTGAGCAGTCGCTGGGTGCCGCCGGCGTCGATGAAACCGCCGAGCGACACGATCAGGACGGCAGCCCGCTCCGACTGCGGCCCGGTGTCCGCCTCGAAACGGTAGAGCGTCGATGGGTCCTGCACGATGGGCCTTCCTCGTCGGTGGGGGGTGGGTGCTCCCCTCACCACCTGTGAACGCATGGAGGTCCTCACTGATTCCGGGCCGCCGACCCGCAGTGCGTGTTCGGGGTCGGTAGGATCGTGCTGCACCGCCCGGGAAGTGACCAGCGCGTGCCGGGGACGACAGGGGAAGCACATGGGTGAAGCACATGGGTGAACAGCCGCAGGACGCGCTGGACCAGCCCGCCTTCGGGACCCTCGTCGTCAACGTCAACCGCTACGGCTCGCCCCGACGCAGCAAGGTCAACGTCATGGTCGACGGGGTGCGGATGGTCAACGCGGAGGGGCCCAACGCCTTCACGCTCCCACCCGGGCGGCACATGGTCTCGTGCGAGGTCAACGCCGCCGGCCGGACGTTCGGGCAGGCCGACATGGCCCTCGACCTCGGGCCCGGCCAGGTCACCCACGTCTTCTTCACCGGCCCGGTAGGGCTCACCGCCCCCGGCGTCCTCGCGTACCAGCCAGTCGGGCACCCGGGCCGGGCGACGAGGCTGGCGTGCCTGCTGCCCGCGCTCATCATCTGCCTGGGCAGCGTCGCGCTGATCATCGGGATCGCCGTCTCCATGACCCGCCGCTGAGCACTGGCGCGGCAGGCCGGTCAGGAGCGCTCGACCGCGTCGATCGCCCGGCGGACGCGTTTCGCCGAGACCGGGTATGCCGTGCCGAGGGTCTGCGCGAACAGCGACACCCGTAGCTCCTCGAGCATCCACCCGATGGCGACGACGTCGGCACTCGCCCGCTGCGCCGGGCGCAGGGCGGTGAGCAGCCCGGCATACGCGCGCTCCATCTCGAGGACCTGGTCCTGGAGACGGGCGTCCCGGGCCCGGTCCGCGGGAGCCCTGTCCAGCCGGTGCAGCACCGCGCGGAGGTACCGGTCCAGGTCGCGGAGGCGCTCGGCTCCGGTGTCGGCGACGAACCCCGGCCGGATGAGCTCCGCGACCTGGGCACGGACATCGGCGGCGACGGGGTCGAGCCCCGGGGCTGTCATCGAGTCGAGCCGCCGGGTGATCTCCAGGTGCCTGGCGAGGATCGGCTCGACCTCGTCGACCACCCGGATGACGCGAGCCACGACGTGGTCCCGGACGGCGGCGAGGGCGACACCGAAGGCAGCC
Source organism: Lapillicoccus sp. (assembly GCA_051000455.1). Lineage (GTDB taxonomy): Bacteria > Actinomycetota > Actinomycetes > Actinomycetales > Dermatophilaceae > JBPCOG01. The sequence goes on from JBPCOG010000164.1 coordinate 8,779, forward strand.
TCGGTCCGCACCTGTCCGTCGGTGCGTTCCCGTGCGACCGCGTCGACCGCGGCGGCGAGGCAGTCGTCGAGCAGCGCCGGGACGGACCCGTGCGGGTTGTGGGCGAGGGCGAGCTTCTGGGAGTTGCCGAGCCGGGCCAGCACGGACCGCCACGGCGGAGGCGTGCCGAGCAGGAGCAGCCGGCGCACCCCGAGCCGGTGCTCCGCGTCGGCCTCGGCCTGCGTCGGCAGCACGCGGAGTGCCACCGAGTCCCCCTCGTCGACGAGCGCAGGGAAGCCCCGGACGGGTGTGCCGTCCGAGGACGGGCTGAAGCTGTCGGGGGCGTCCCCGAAGTCCCACCGGCGAAGGCCACGTCGTTCCAGCGTTGCACCGGCCCTCGCGACCTCACGACGGACGGCCGGTGCCACATCGTCCCGTACGGCATCGAGGTCCTTGCCCGCCGCAAGCACCGACCCGGCCGGGTCCTCCACCGAGAAAGTGATCCTCAGGTGGTCCGGAACCCGCTCGAGGTCCCAGTCGGGCGCAGCGACGACGGCTCCGGACCGCTGGCGCAGCACCCGGGCGAGCTCGTCGGTCAGCGCGCCGGTGCCCGGTCCGATTCGCTGCAGCCGCAGCGCCTCGACCGCCGCCGCGGCATGCTCCGTCGCCGGGACCAGCAAGCGCCTCGTCGCCTTGGGCAGCGAGCGGATCAGCGCCGTGACGAGGTCCTCCCGCATGCCCGGGACCTGCCAGTCGAACCCGCTGGCGTCCACCTGGTTGAGGGCCGCGACCGGGATGTGCACGGTCACGCCGTCCGCCGCTGACCCGGGCTCGAACTGGTAGGTGACGGCCAGCTCCAGCCGTCCCTGCCGCCAGGTGGCGGGGTACTCCCCGGGGCCGGCCATCCCCGCCGCGTCCGTGACCAGCAGGTCCTCCGTGAAGGTGAGCAACGCGGGGTGCACGCGGCGCTCCTTGCGCCACCACGAGTCGAAGTGCCGGGCGGACACGACCGTCGGTGGGAGCCGCTCGTCGTAGAAGCGGGCGAGGGTCTCGTCCCCGACCATGAGGTCCCGGCGGCGGGCGCGCGCCTCCAGCTCGCCCAGCCGGTCGATGAGGCGCCTGTTGTCGTGGAAGAACCGGTGTTCGGTCGTCCAGTCCCCCTCGACGAGCGCGCGCTGGATGAACAGGTCCCGCGACTGCTCAGGGTCGATCCGTGCGTAGCTGACGGTCCGTCCGACGACGAGGGGCACCCCGTACAGCGTGACCCGCTCGGTGGCGACGGCGCTGCCCTGTCGCGCGGACCAGCGGGGCTCGGACCAGGAGCGCTTGACCAGGTGGGCGCCCGCCTCCTCGGCCCACGCGGGGTCGATCCGCGCCACCTCACGAGCCCACAGCCGGGTGGTCTCGACCAGCTCCCCCGCCATGACGAACTGCGGTTGGCGACGGAACAGCACGGACCCCGGCGAGATCCCGAACCGCGCGCCGCGGGCGCCGAGGTACTCGCGCTTGACCTCGTCGCGGACCCCGACGCGTGAAAGGAGCCCCGACAGCAGCGCCCGGTGCACGGCCTCGACGTCCGTCGCCCCGTGGCGTCCGCCGCGACCCGTGTCGAGCCCGGCCTGCCTGGCCGCGCGACGCAGCTGATGGAACAGGTCCTGCCACTCGCGGACCCGCAGGTAGTGGAGGAACTCGGCCTTGCACATCCGGCGGAAGCCGCTGCCCGACAGTGCTTCCTGCTGCTCCCCCAGGTAGGTCCACAGGTTGAGCAAGGTGATGAGGTCGGAGTGCTCGTCGGCGAAGCGCCGATGGGCGGCGTTGGCCGGCTCCTGCCTGTCCCGGGGGCGCTCACGGGGATCCTGGATGCTCATCGCAGCGACGATGACGAGCACCTCGCGCAGGCAGCCGAGCCGGTCTGCCTCGATCGCCATGCGTGCGAGGCGCGGGTCCACGGGCAGCAGCGCAATGCTCCTGCCGTATGCCGTTAGCCGTCGCCCCGGGGACGCGGCTCCCCCTCCCTGGCGGGAGTCCCCCGGCTCGAACGCCTGCAGCTCCTCGAGGAGCCGGACGCCGTCGGCGACCTGGCGGCTGTCCGGGGGGTCGAGGAAGGGGAACGCCGCGACGTCACCGAGTCCCAGGGAGGTCATCGCGAGGATCACCGAGGCGAGGTTGGTGCGGAGGATCTCGGGGTCCGTGAACTCGGGCCGTCCGGCGTGGTCCTCCTCGGAGTAGAGCCGAATGCAGATCCCGTCCGCGAGGCGCCCGCAGCGGCCGGCGCGCTGGGCCGAGCTGGCCCGGGAGATGGGCTCGATCGGCAGGCGCTGGACCTTGGTTCGCTGGCTGTACCGGGAGATCCGCGCGGTTCCGGCGTCCACCACGTAGCGGATGCCCGGCACCGTCAGCGACGTCTCCGCGACGTTCGTCGCGAGGACAACCCGGCGAGACGCGTGCGGTGCGAAGACCCGGTGCTGCTCGGCCGACGAAAGGCGGGCGAAGAGGGGCACGATCTCCGTCGCCGGGAGCTCAAGCGAGGCGAGCGCCTCCGCCGTGTCGCGGATCTCCCGCTCGCCGGAGAGGAACACGAGGATGTCGTTACCACCACTCCCGGCGTGCTCGGTCCACAGCTCCTCGACCGCCTCGCACACGCCGGCCACCTGGTCGATGGCGTCACCGCGGTCGTCACTGGTGTCGCTGGCCCCTTCGCGGGGGCGCGACAGCGGCCGGTAGCGGACCTCGACGGGGTAGGTGCGTCCTGAGACCTCGATGACCGGGGC
>JBPCOG010000231.1:0-5762 GCA_051000455.1 Lapillicoccus sp.
AGCCCGTCGGTGCCGATGAGGTCGAGCAGGTCCCTCGCGTAGACGCGGGTCGGCTCGAGCAGCTCCTCCCCCAGCGTCCGCCCGAACTCCGGCACCTGCCGGTCCAGGGACCAGCCGGCCATTGCGATGACGCGCCGGACGAGGGAGTACCCGTTGGAGTGCAGCCCACTCGCAGCGAGGGCGACGACGACGTCACCGGCCGCCACCCGGCCCGGACCCAGCAGGTCGGCATACTCCACCACCCCGGTCGCCGCCCCGGCGACGTCGTACTCGTCCGGCTCGAGCAGCCCCGGGTGCTCGGCCGTCTCGCCGCCGACCAGCGCGACGCCCGCCTGGCGGCACCCCTGCGCGATGCCCGCGACGATGGCGGCGATGCGCTCCGGCACGAGGTGACCCGTCGCGATGTAGTCGGTCATGAAGAGGGGCTCGGCGCCGCAGACGACGATGTCGTCGACGACCATCCCGACGAGGTCGATGCCGATCGTGTCGTGCTTGTCGAGCGCCTGGGCGATGGCCACCTTCGTCCCGACGCCGTCGGTGGAGGTGGCGAGCACCGGGCGGGTCATCCGGGCGATGGCCGAGGCGTCGAACATCCCCGCGAAGCCGCCGAGGCCGCCGAGCACCTCGGGCCGTTGGGCACCGGCCACCGACGCCCTCATCAGCTCGACCGCCTTGTCACCCGCCTCGACGTCCACCCCGGAGCCCGCGTAGGTGATCGGCGAGTCCGTCGGGGGTGCGTCCGTCATGGGTGCAGGAGCGCGTTCTCTGCGCCGCCCTGGACCCCGATGGGGACGCCCTCCGCGTCGAGGACGTCGTCGATGTCCCGCTCGCGCCCGCCACGAAAGCTCAGCGGCAACGTCTCGAGGACGTGCTTGCCGATCCGCCCGTCGTCGGGCAGCGCGATCGGGTACGAGCCGGTGAAGCACGCCGAGCACAGCTCCCCCGGCGACTGCTGCGTGGCGGCGACCATGCCCTCCTCCGAGATGTAGCCGAGGGAGTCCGCGCCGATCGAGGCTCGGACCTCCTCGACGCCGAGCCCGGTGGCGATCAGCTCGGCCCGGGTGGCGAAGTCGATGCCGTAGAAGCACGGCCAGCGGACCGGCGGGCTGGAGATGCGGACGTGGACCTCGGCCGCGCCCGCCTCCCGCAGCATCCGTACCTGGGCCCGCTGCGTATTGCCCCGGACGATCGAGTCGTCGACGACGACGAGGCGCTTGCCCCGGATCGTGTGCTCGAGGGGGTTGAGCTTGAGGCGGATGCCGAGCTGGCGCAGGCTCTGGCTGGGCTGGATGAAGGTGCGCCCGACGTAGGCGTTCTTGACGAAGCCCTGCCCGAAGGGGATCCCGGACTCCTGGGCGTAGCCGACCGATGCGGGCACCCCTGACTCCGGCACGCCGATGACGAGGTCTGCCTCGACGGGGTGCTCCCGCGCCAGCTGACGGCCCATCTCGACCCGAGCCTCGTGAACGACGCGGCCGCGGATGACGGCATCCGGCCGGGCGAGGTAGACGTACTCGAACACGCAGCCGCGGGGCTGCGGAGCGGCGAACCGGTGGGAGCGCAGCCCGTCCTCGTCGATGGCGATGAGCTCGCCCGGCTCGACCTCGCGGATGACACTGGCGCCCACAGTCTGCAGCGCGGCGGTCTCCGAGGCGACCACCCAGCCACGCTCGAGGCGGCCGAGCGCGAGGGGGCGGACCCCGTGGGGGTCGCGGGCGGCATACAGGGTGTGCTCGTCCATGAAGACGAAGCAGAAGGCGCCACGCAGCAGCGGCAGGACCTCGAGAGCGTTCTGCTCGAGCGTGCGGCCGGGGGTGGACGCGATGAGCGTGGTGACGAGCGCCGTGTCGGACGTGTTTCCGCGGCCCAGTTCGCCGGACTGCGCCGCCTTGGCGCCGAGCCGCTCGGTCACCAGATCCCGCAGCTCGAGGGAGTTGATGATGTTCCCGTTGTGCGCGAGCGCGACGGTGCTGTCGCCGTCCCCGCCGAGAGTGGGCTGGGCGTTCTCCCACGTCGAGCCACCGGTGGTCGAATAGCGCGTGTGGCCGATGGCGAGGTGGCCCTTGAGCGCGCCCAGTGCCGACTCGTCGAAGACCTGGCTGACCAGGCCCATGTCCTTGTAGACGAGGATGTTCTGGCCGTCTCCCGCGGCGATGCCCGCCGACTCCTGGCCCCGGTGCTGCAGCGCGTAGAGCCCGAAGTAGGTCAGCTTGGCGACGTCCTCACCCGGGGCCCAGACCCCGAAGACACCGCAGGCGTCCTGGGGAGGCCTGTCGCCGGGGAGGAGGTCATGGGTCAGTCGTCCGTCGCCGCGCGCCACCACCGCATTCTCCCACAACCGCACTGCCGGGTATGCCGTGCGCACGCCCGGGGGGTGCCCGGAACCTCGGTCAGCGCCGGCGGTCGAGCAGGACGGCGACGAAGCCGGCGAGGAGCATGCCCAGCCCGGCTCCCATCACCCCGAGGTAGCCCGCGGCCGAGCTCGCGTCGTAGTTCGGCGTCGGGGCGCCGGCACTGGCCACGACGATCCCGAGGACGAAGCCGAGGACCGCCCCGGTGACGAGGAAGCGCTTGAAGTTCGGCAGCCGGCGACGCTGGTGGGTCCTCACCGTTCAAGGGGAGGCCAGCGGTCCCTCCGCTCCGAGCCCGCGTCCTGATGAGCGCCCCCTCCTCGCCCACCCCGGGCCGGCCTTGCCCCGGCCCCCCCGCCCGGGTCTCGAGCTCCGCGCGTACCCGGCGCATCAGCGTGTTGTAGGCGCCGGCGGCCAGGACGAGGGAGCCGAGGTCGACGAGGAGGTTGAAGAGCTCGCCCACGACGACCTGACGAGCCAGGATCCCGGGGGAGGCCTGGGTCCCGAGGAGGTGTCGTACCCCCTCGTTGAGCCAGCGCAGCGCGACCTCCCAGACGATGTCCCCTGCGCAGAAGGCGAGGAGGAAGAGCGGGTGCTGGCGGACCAGGAGCCGCGCGGCGTCCAGCAACGATCCCCACTTGTCGTTGACGTCCCCGGTCACACTCTCCAGGACGTTGCGGACCATGGGTGAGAGGGTGACCTTGCGGACCCCCGGCACCCGGGGCGCGGCTCTAGCGACGTCGTCGAGGAGGCTTCGCTCGCGGTGTAGTTCATGCGCGAAGACCAGCCCTGCCGTTCCCAGCATGAGCAGGGGGAACCACAGCCCCTCCGTCCAGGCCACCCAGTTGACGCCGCCCAGCTGGTCGAGCAAGTCACCGAGCCAGCCGGGCAGCGCCGCAGTGAGCGCGTGCCACCCCGAGGCGACGGCGTGCACAACTGCTCGGCCGGACCACCAGTCGTGGGCCGCCGAGACGGCCTTGGCCACCCCGAACACGCCGAGGAAGACGTAGCAGGACTCGCCGATGGCCCGCACCCACGACAGCCGGCTGCCGGTCCGGCCACGACCGAGGCGCGCGAGGGCCCGCGTGACCGCGAAGACCGCGAGCCCGGCGACGGCGTACACCATGTGGAACCGGCCGTCCTGCAGCGGGTCGCTGACCCCCAGCCGGAACGAGGCGCCCGAGAGCGCCTCGCTCGCGCCCCCACCCATGTCCCACGCTGCGAAGAGGGCCAACACCGGCGGCACGGTGCCAGCGGCCATCCCCAGGAACGACCTGTCGGGGGCCGCTGGCACCGGGCGGCCCCCGTCCTCCAGGTCCGCCTGCCAGCGCAGCTGGGAAACGCCCAGCAGGTCGGGCATGGCCGAGCGGGCCGTCCAGAGCGCCCCGATGACTCCCATGACGGTGCAGAACAGCGCGAGCCCGATGAGCATGACCGAGACCAGCGGTCCGGCCCAGACCGGGTTCCGCCAGAGGATGGCGTAGGCGGCAAGACGTTGAGCCCCGGCGTTGGCCAGGGAGGCGAGGGCGAGACAGAGGAACATCGCCGGACCACGGCTGAGCAGGACCGTCCAGGACCCGCGCAGTGCCGCCTGCATCGCGCGCATGTCAGCGACCTCCCCGCACCGATCATGCCCCAGCAGGGAACCCGAAGGTAGCATCGCGGCCAATGGCGGGACACCGTTGGTGGCGGGAGCGCATGGCAGCCGGAGGACCGGTCCGCACGTGGCTGGGCCGACTGCGTCCGTGGCACGGCTTGGTCGTTGCGGGGCTCGTGCTCACGCTGGTCGTCGGGTGGCTCCTCGGGGGTCTCGCACCCGCCCCCGTCGAGACGGGCGCCACCGCAGGGAGGCTGAACGAGCCGGTCACCGCAGGGCGGATGCGGGTGACCGTCACCTCCAACCTGGTGCGCCTCGTGGAGGACCCCAGCGGTGCGATGCCCAAGGTGACCTACGGCGCCTACCAGAGCATCGGCCTGTCCGTCGAGCTCGTCAACCAGGGCCGGGACCCGGTCAACAGCCCCGTGTGCATCGAGATGCCGCTGGCGGCCCAGGCGATCGGGATGCTCGACTCGCGGGACCGGGGCGCAGCGCTGACGGGGGCGGTCGCGGCGCGGCGACAGCTCTTCGACGTCGAGGGGGAGGTCTTCGCCATGCCGGGTGTGGCTGTCAACCCCGGCGTGCCGACCGAGGTGCTCCTGCTGTGGAACGTCCCCGAGCGATGGACGCCGCCCGACTCCGCGACGGTGGACGTCTACGCGATGACGGAGAGCAACGACGGCGGCCACGGCTGCCGCTACGACCGGCCCGTTGCGACCTTCACGCTGCCGGTCAGGGCATGAGTAGCGACCAGGCCCAGTGCGGGCGCCGCGCGCCCCAAGCCCCCCCGCGGTCGGCCCGCCAGGCGGCCCGGCGCGCGGCCCGGCGGGCGGCGATGTTGGCCACCGGCGCGGTCCTGCTGGTGCTGGCGCTCGCGCTGCCGAGGCTCGTCCCCGCGCCGGACCGCATCGTCACGCACGTGAGCACCGGGGGGATGAACCAGCCGGTCCGTTCGGACATCGCGGAGCTGACGGTGACGTCCGCGCGCCTGGCAGACGCGGTGACCGTCCCCGTGGCGGTCGACAAGCGCCTCCGTAGCAGGGCCGTCTGGGTCGTGGTCCAGGCCGAGGGGTTCGGTGTGCAGTACCCGGTCCTGCTCAACCGCATCGTCCTGCAGAGCCGGGCCGACCGACGCTACCGGCCGAGCCGTCTCACCGGGCTCGTGCAGCTGGACATCACTGTCCTCCAGCCGCGGATCCTCAGCCGGGGGATGCTCGTCTTCGAGGTGCCCCGTGACGAGCTCGACGGCATCGAGCTGGTCGCCGGACAGGAGCAGGAGCCCAATGTCCACCACCTCCCGCTCGCCGTCGTCGCGGTTCCCCTCCCGGTGACCTCCGGCTCCCCGGCCGAGGCGACCATCGCCCTGAAGGACGCGGTGCGCCCGTGCGACGGCTGCTGACCCTGGCCGTGGCGCTGTGCTGTCTCGCGGCCCAGTACGGGCTTAGCAGCATCTCCGGCGCCTACGACCTCGGCTCCACCGGCGCCGGGGGCTTCCGCGACCTGCGGTTCGCCACCGGCGTCGGTCGCGATCCGACCGCTCTGGGCCAGGGGGTCCGCGTGGCGCGCGACCGACTCAGGGAGGACGGTCCCAGCGCCACCGCGCGACCGACCCGGATGGTCGCCGCCGAGGTCAGGCTCACCCGCGAGAGCGGGAGCTCCACCACCACGCTGGCCTGCTTCGGCGGCATCCGGGACCGGAGCGGCGCCGTGTGGAGCGCCGACGGCGACCCCTGTCTCGAGGCATCCCGCAAGGACCTCTTCCGTGACGGACAGGAGACGTCGGTGACGTTCACCTTCGAGGTCCCGCAGGACGC
>JBPCOG010000112.1:0-6766 GCA_051000455.1 Lapillicoccus sp.
AGCACTCGCGTACCGCGGACGCTGTCGTCGTCGGCTATCGCGTCCACAAGTCGGGGAGAGGCGTCGGGTCGCTGCTGCTGGGTCTCTACGACGATGGCGGTGCGATGCGCAACGTCGGAGGCATCGCTGCCTTCACGGACAAGCGCCGGCTCGAGCTCATCGAGGAGATGCAGCCGCTGGTCGTCCGGGACGAGGACGGGACCGTGGCCGGCGCCGAGACGGACCGGTCCCGGTTCTCCGCCAACAAGGACGTCTCCTTCGTCCCGCTGCGGCCCGAGCGCGTCGTCGAGGTCGCCTTCGACCAGATGGAGGGCCACCGCTTCCGGCACGCGGTGACCTTCGTGCGCTGGCGCCCCGACCGTGACCCGCAGTCGTGCCGGATGGACCAGGTGGAGCGGGCACCGGCATACGACCTGGCCGAGGTGCTCGCTACGCCCTGAGCGCTGCGCGGCTGCCTTCTCGGGGCGAATGTGCGCGACCTTTTGACCAGATCTGCGCGCCCGCAGCCCCGGGCCGCGAATGTGCGCGGCCTTCCAACCAGATCCGCGCGCCCGCCGGCCCCGGACCGCGAACGTGCGCGACCTGTTGACCAGATCCGCGCGCCCGGCAGCCCCGGACCGCGAATGTGCGCGACCTTCCGACCAGATCCCCTCAAGCCGTCCGTCCGTGGTGCTGGCCCGGGATCAGTCGGTGTCAGCACGCTTACGTGATGGTTGCACCCTGGCCGGCTCGCCCGGCATCTTCGGGTAGTCAGGGGGGAACGGCATCTCGCCGAGCCCGTCGCCGAGGTCACGCTCCCACAGCCGCATCGCTGGGCCGAGGTCGCCGACGTGGTCGTCGATGTCAGCCCACGGGTCTCCTTGTGCCGCAATGATATCCGGCACCGTCCGGACCGTGAAGTCCCGGGCGGCGACGTTCCCGAGGTCCTCCCAGCGGACCGGCATGCTCACGGGCGCGCCCGGCAGTGGGCGGGGGCTGTACGCCGACGCGGTCGTCCGGTCGCGGCAGGCCTGGTTGAAGTCGACGAAGACCTTCTCCCCCCGCTCCTCCTTCCACCAGGCGGTGGTGACGAGCTCCGGCATACGGCGCTCGAGCTCGCGGGCCACGGCGATGACCCCGTGCCGCACGTCGAGGAACTCGCGCTCCGGCGCGATGCGGCAGTGGACGTGCACACCACGGTTGCCGGACGTCTTGGCGAATGCCACCAGCCCGAGCTCCGAGAGCACCTCGCGGAGCGCGTATGCCGCGGTGACGGCGTCACCGAAGCCGCGCCCGGGCTGTGGGTCGAGGTCGATGCGCAGCTCGTCCGGGTTGTCGAGCGAGCGGGGCTCGTCGGTGACGCGGACCGGCCACGGGTGGAAGGTGATGGTGTTCATCTGGACCCCCCAGATCGCGGTCGCCACCTCGTCGACGACCAGCTGGGCGTGGCGGCGGCCGGAGGGGTAGGTGCAGACGACGGTGCGGACCCACTCCGGCACGCCGCGGGGCGGGTTCTTCGAGTAGAACTCCTCGCCCTCGATCCCGGTCGGGAAGCGCTGCAGGGTCACCGGCCGGTGGCCGACGAGCCGGACGAACGGGCCGGCCACGTCGCGGAGGTAGACGGCGAGGTCGAGCTTGGTGATCCCCGCGTCCGGCCACAGGACCCGGTCCGGGCTCGACACCCGCACCGAGCGCGTCCCGCCGTCGGGGCCCGGCACCTCGAGGACCTGCGCGTCAGCCATGTGCCGCAGCGTATCGACCATCGCGTCCCACGGATCTTGACCTGTTGTTCACCCTTCGGGGGGCGCGACCCGCACCGGGTCCCCTCTAGGGTCGGGGTCATCTCCAGCACCTCCCAATGAAGGACGGAACATGTCCCCACGCCTGACCCGGCTGCTCAGCCGGCTGCTCGTCCCGGTGCTCGCCCCGCCCGTCGCCCTGGCGGCGATCGTCGCCGGCGCCGCGCCAGCGAGGGCGGCCTCCCCCAACGTCACCGTCGCCGAGGTCTACGGCGGCGGGGGGAACTCCGGCGCCCCGCTCCGCAGCGACTTCGTCGAGCTGTTCAACCGCGGCACCGCGGTCGTCAACCTCGCCGGCTGGAGCGTTCAGTACTGGTCCTCGACCGGCACCACGGCGTCGAGCACCCCGCTCGCCGGGAGCATTGCGGCCGGCGGGCGCTACCTCGTCAAGGAGGCGGACGGGGCCAACACGGCCGCTCCCCCGTTGCCGACCCCTGACGCGACCGGGACGATCGCCATCTCCGCGACAGGCGGCCGGGTGGCGGTCGTCGACGCGTCCGGCACGGTCGTCGACCTGCTCGGCTGGGGCTCGGCGGCGGCGACCTACGAGGGCGCCCCCGCACCGGGCACCTCGAACACGACCTCCTCCACGCGCACGAACGCGTGCGCCGACACCGACAACAACGCGGTCGACTTCGCCAGCGCGCCCCCGTCGCCACAGAACAGCAGCACGGCGACCGTGACGTGTGGGCCCACCGAGACCCAGCCCGTCGACGAGCCCGAGACGATCCAGCAGATCCAGGGTGCCGGCCACCTCTCGCCGCTGGCCGGCAAGCCGGTCAACGGGGTCCACGGCATCGTCACCGCCGTCAGCCCGTCCGGTTTCTGGATGCAGAACCCGGCGCCCGACGCGGACCCGGCGACCAGCGAGGGCATCCTCGTCTTCACGAGGACCGCGCCGACCGTGAGGGTCGCCGACGACGTGCTCGTCGACGGGGCCGTCAGCGAGTTCCGCCCGGGCGGCTCCAGCGGCAACGACAACCTCACGACGACGCAGATCGTCGGCCCGAAGGTCACCGTCACGGGCTCCGGAGCGGCTCTGCCCGCCCCGGTCGTCATCGGGGTCGACCGGGTCGCCCCGCAGCAGGTCATCGAGGCGGGCGACCCGAAGAACGTCGAGTACGCCACCGCCCCGTTCCGCCCCCAGACCGACGCCATCGACTTCTACGAGTCGCTCGAGGGCATGCGCGTCGCGGTCCGGGACGCGCAGGTCGTCGGCCCGACCAAGTCGTTCGGCGAGATCCCGGTCGTCCCCGGGCAGAACGTCCAGGCTGTGCGCTCGGCCGACGGCGGCGTCGTCTACGGCAGCTACGCCCAGCCCAACGCGATGCGCGTCCAGCTCGACGACGGGCTGGTGGGGCGGGCCGCGATGCCGAACGCCGACGTCGGGGACCGCTTCGCCGGGGACACGGTGGGAGTGGTCGACTACTCCTTCAGCAACTACAAGCTCGAGGTGACCTCCCTCCCTGCGCTCGTCCCCGGTGGCCTCACCCGTGAGGTGACGACGCCGCAGACGAACAACCAGCTCGCGGTCGGGACCTTCAACGTCGAGAACCTCGCCCCCTCCGACCCGCAGACGAAGTTCGACCGGCTCGGCGTCCAGATCGTCCACAACCTCCAGGCCCCGGACATCCTCGCGCTGGAGGAGATCCAGGACAACAGCGGCGCGGCCAGGGACGGGGTGGTGGACTCGACGGCGACGACCGACAAGCTGCTGGCCGCCGTCCGGAACGCCGGCGGACCGGCATACGCCGCACGGTGGGTCAACCCGCAGGACGGGCTCGACGGTGGGCAGCCGGGCGGCAACATCCGGCAGGTGTTCATCTACCGGCTCGACCGCGACCTTGAGTTCATCGACCGGCCCGGCGGCGACGCCACCACCGCCACCACGGTCGTCGGATCGGGCAAGAGGACGCACCTCAGCCTCTCGCCGGGACGGATCAACCCGACCAGCCCGGCGTGGACCTCGTCCCGCAAGCCGCTCGTCGGCGAGTTCCGCTTCCGCGGCAGGACGGTCTTCGCCATCGCCAACCACTTCAACTCCAAGGGCGGCGACGACCCGCTGTTCGGGCGGTGGCAGCAGCCGGTTCGCAGCTCGGAGACCCAGCGGCACCAGCAGGCGCAGGAGGTCCGCGCCTTCGTCGACCAGCTCCTCGCGGCCGACCCGGGTGCCGACGTCGTCGTCGTCGGCGACCTCAACGACTTCGAGTTCAGCCAGACGACCGACATCCTCGTCGGGGCGGGTGCGAGCGCCCTGCTCGACCTGCCGCGCACCGTGCCGGCGGACGAGCGCTACACCTACGTCTACGAGGGCAACTCGCAGGTCCTCGACCACATCCTCGTCAGCCGGGCCCTCACCGTGGCTCCGCCCGGGGCGAAGGGCCCGGCGTACGAGTACGACATCGTCCACACCAACTCCCAGTTCTGGGACCAGGACTCCGACCACGAGCCGCAGGTGGTGCGCCTGGCGATCCGCGGTGGCACCGGCTGACGGGACGGCCGCAGCGGACCCGCGAGGTCCCGGGGGCCCGCGCGGTCCCAAGGGGACCGGGGGGCCGGGGGAACGATTCCCGGGCCTGCGCTGTTGTGCCGGGTGTGATGAACTGGCTGAGGAAGGCTCCGATGGACAACGAGACCACCACGTATGCCGTGGACAAGACCGACGAGCAGTGGCGCGCCGAGCTGACGCCGGCGGAGTACAAGGTGCTGCGCAAGGCCGGCACCGAGCGGCCGTTCGTCGGGGAGTACACCGACACGAAGACCGAGGGCGTCTACTCCTGCCGGGCCTGCTCGGCGGAGCTGTTCCGCAGCGACACGAAGTTCGAGTCGCACTGCGGGTGGCCGTCGTTCTATGCCCCCCTCGCGGAGGACCGGGTGGAGTACATCAAGGACACGAGCATGGGTAGGCCGCGGGTCGAGGTCCGCTGCGCGAACTGCGGCTCGCACCTCGGGCACGTCTTCGAGGGTGAGGGCTACGGCACCCCGACCGACCAGCGCTACTGCATCAACTCGATCAGCCTGCGCCTCGAGCCCAAGCCGTCCGCCTGACTCGCCGTCGCCGTCCTCGCCTCAGCGCAGGGAGGCGATGAGCTCGCCCATCTCGACGCGGGGCCCGGTGTAGAACGGCACCTCCTCGCGCACGTGCATCCGGGCGCGGGAGGCCCGCAGCTCGCGCATGAGGTCGACGATGCGGTGCAGCTCGTCCGCCTCGAAGGCCAGGACCCACTCGTAGTCGCCGAGCGCGAACGCGGCGATGGTGTTGGCGCGCACGTCGGGGAACTCCCGGGCGAGCTGGCCGTGCTCGCGCAGCATGTCGCGCCGCTCCTGCTCATCGAGGAGGTACCAGTCGTAGGAGCGCACGAAGGGGTATACGCAGATGTACTTCTTCGGCTCCTCGCCCGCGAGGAACGCCGGGACGTGGCTCTTGTTGAACTCCGCCGGGCGGTGCAGCGCGGCGACCGACCAGACCGGCTCGAGGTGCTGGCCCAGTCCGGTCTGCAGGAGCCGGTGGTAGGCGTCCTGCAGTGCCTCGATGCTCGCCCCGTGCCACCAGAGCATGAAGTCGGCGTCGGCCCGCAGTCCGGCGACGTCGTAGGCTCCCCGGACGACCACCCCTTCGGACTCCAGGGCTGCCATCAGCGCGGAGACCTCCTGCGCCGCCGCCTCGCGGTCCCCCCCCAGCGGCGACGTCGCCGCGAACACCGACCACATCGCATAGCGGACGGTGTCGTTGATCTCGCGGATCTGGCTCGGAGAGGGCTTGCGCGTCATGCCCTCATTCTCGCAACCGGCCGCGCCCGGCACCGAGGTGGGTCGCCACGGCCGCCCCGGCGCGGCGCCCACTGGCTACGCACGCGGGGATGCCCACCCCGCGGTATGCCGCACCAGCGAGTTCCAGCCCCGGCAGGGCGGCGACCTCCTCCTCGACCCGGCCGACCAGGCCGAGGTGGCCGACAGCATACTGCGGCAGGGCGCCGCCCCATCGCTGCAGCTGCCAGTCGAACGGAGCCGGAAGGACCGCTCCCAGCACGGTGTCGAGGTCGGCGAGCACCGCGGACAGGAGCTCGCGGTCCGTGTGCTGCAGGACCGCTGCGTCGCCGGCCCGCCCGACCGACGTGCGCAGGAACACCACGTCCGCGTCGAGACCGTCCACCCACTCCCACTTGCTGCTGCTGAAGGTGGCTGCCTTGACCGTCGTCGACTCGGTGGGGGCCACGAGCACCCCCGAGCCGGAGACATGGACCGCGGCCGACCGCGGGAACGCGAGGCTGACGATCGCCATCGACGCGTACTCGACCGCGGCGAGCAGGTCTGCTGCGGCCGGCGCGACCGTCCGCAGCAGGCGGCTGGTGGGCGGGGCCGGCGTGGCGAGGACGACCGCGTCGAGGTCGTGCCGCTGGGACGTGGTCGCGCCGGACACCAGCATCCAGCCGGTTGGTGTGCGCCCCAGCTCGCGGACGACGGTGGACGTGCGGATCTCCACCCCGTCGGCCCGGAGCACCTCCCCCAGGTCGCGGACCAGCGCGCCCAGCCCGCCCCGGTACCCGGCGAAGACGGGCGAGCGATCCCGGGCGGCCACCTGCGCGGCGGCCGCCGCCGCGGCGACGATGCTGCGTCCCGAGACGGCCGCCGCCCAGAGCGGGGGCACGCAGGCCTGCAGGGACAGGTGGCGAGCGTGCCCGGCATACACCCCCGCCAGCAGCGGCTCGACGAGCCGGTCGACGACAGCCGGACCCACCCGCGACGCGACGAAGTCGCCCACCGAGAGGTCCCGCGCCACCGGGTCGTGGACGCCTGCCGGCTCGGCCGCCACGCGGCTGACCTCGTCCGCGGTGAGCAGGCCATGAGCGCTCTCCGGGTCCAACGGCACTCCCATCAGCGTGCCCAGGGGTAGCGGCCAGCGCGCGCCGCGGGACCACACGCCGGCGGCACCGGTGGCCGGGTGGACCAGCGAGGTCCCGAGACCGGCCGCCCGGACGAGGTCGAGC
>JBPCOG010000148.1:0-5620 GCA_051000455.1 Lapillicoccus sp.
GGACGGGACGGCTGCCGTCGTGGGGCCACCGGGGGCGGCGCCAGCGCTGCAGGCGGCCACGGCGAGCAGCACCACCGCCGCGAAGAAGGGGGCGAGGACGGGGGCGACGATGGCGGCGACCGGGCGCGGGCGTCGTCGCCCCCGGCCGCGGGCCGGTAGCGTCCTCAGCATGGTGATGCAGGCTACCGTGGGCGAGCCCGAGCAGGGGGCGGGCCCGCGGCGGCCGCTGGTGCTCGACGTGGACACCGGTGTGGACGATGCCTGCGCCATCCTCCTCGCGGCTGCCCATCCAGCGGTCGACCTGCGCGCCGTCAGCTGCGTCGGTGGCAACGCCTCGGTCGACGACGTCGTCGCCAACACCCTGACCGTCCTCGACGCGGCCGGTCGGGAGGACGTGCCCGTCGCCCGCGGCGCCGACCGCCCGCTGCTGGAGCCCCCGGTCGATGCCCGGCACGTCCACGGTGAGGACGGCATGGGGGACCTTGCCTGGCCCAGGTCGGGGCGCTCCCCGGACCCCCGTCACGCCGTGGAGCTGCTGCGCGACGTCCTGCTCGCGGCAGCCTCGTCCGGTGACCCGGACGAGCGGGTCACGCTGGTCCCGCTGGGACCACTCACCAACATCGCGCTGCTCCTGCGCACCTACCCGCGGGTGGCGTCCGGCCTCCGCGAGATCGTCTTCATGGGTGGCTCGGCCGGCGTCGGGAACGCCACCGCATCCGGCGAGTTCAACGTCGTCCACGACCCCGAGGCGGCCGCCGTCACGCTCGACGCCGCCGCCGACCTCGGGGTCCCGGTGACGATGTACGGCCTGGACGTCTTCTACCAGCCGACCGTCACCCTCGACCAGGCTCACGCCCTCGTGGCCGTCGGCGGCCGGGGCAGCGCAGAGCTGGCGGGCCGGCTCATCGCCTTCCAGTGCGAGCGCTTCGGTGTGGCGGCTGCGACCATCGGCGACGCAGGCGCCGTCTGCGCCGTGCTCGCCCCGGAGGCTCTCGAGTGCGAGCGGCTACCCGTCCGGGTGGAGCTGGGGGGCTCTTGGTCCAGGGGACGGACGATCGTCGACCGGCGGGACTGGTCCGGAGACCTGGCCCACGACCCGCACGCGCGGGCGGCCACGTCCCTGCGGGTGGCGCTCGGCGTCGACGCCGCCCGGTTCAGCTCGCTGTGGCTCTCGGTCGTCGGGCGGACGACGTCGTGACGCCGCCGAGTGCGGGGCGGGTCGTCGTCGTCGGGTCGCTCAACGTCGACCTGGTGACCCACGTCGAGAGGATGCCGGGGCCCGGTGAGACCCTGCTCGGTGAGGGGTTGCAGCGGCTGGCCGGGGGCAAGGGGGCCAACCAGGCCGTCTCCGCCCGGGCAGCGGGCGCCGACGTCGTCATGCTCGGGGCGGTCGGCGACGACGACGCGGGTCGCCGGTACACCGAGCGGCTCGCCGGGCTCGGCATCGACGCCCGCCTCGACGTCGTCACCGGCCAGCCCACCGGCCACGCGCTCATCACCGTCGATGCCGGTGGGGAGAACTCGATCGTCGTCATCGCCGGCGCGAACGGGCACCTCGGCGGGTCGGTCCTCGACCGGGCCGGTCCCATGACCAGGGCCGACGTCGTGCTCGTCCAGCTCGAGGTCCCGCTCGAGACCGTTGCCGCGGTGACGAGACGCGCCCACTCGCAGGGGGCCAGGGTGATCATCAACTGCGCGCCGTACGCCGCCCTGCCGCCGGACGTCGTCGCGCTCGCCGACCCGCTGGTCGTCAACGAGCCGGAAGCGGCGCTGCTGGCCGACGCCGGGCTGGTGCCCGGCTCCCTGCTGGTCACCTTCGGCGCGGCGGGGGCGAGCTGGGACGGCGAGCGCGTCGAGGGGGTGCCGGTGCCGCGAGCGCACGTGCGGGACACCACCGGAGCGGGCGACGCCTTCTGCGGAGCGCTCGCCGCGGCCCTCGCCCGGGGCGCCACCCGCCGCCAGGCCCTGCACGTCGCGGCCCGCGCGGGAGCCGAGGCCGTCCAGCGGGTCGGTGCCCAGCCGGACCCTGACCTGTGACCGGCGGGGCGGGTCAGGCCGCCCGAACGACGAGGACGTGGGGCTGGGACCGGATCCGGGTCAGCACCAGCGTCGCCCCGGCGGCCCCCCGGCAGCGCAGCGCGCGCCGCAGCCCGTCCGGGTCGATCGGCACCCCGCGCTTCTTGATGGTCAGCCGGCCGACGTCGTGGTCCCGCAGCCACGCCCGCAGGGCCTTGACGTTGTAGGGCATCACCTCCAGGACGCCGAACCGCCGCGCCCAGCCCAGCTCGACGACCCGGTCGCCCGAGACGTACCCGACGCCGACGTCCAACTCGGCGCCGTCCACGGCACGGACCAGCGCCCCCGTCAGCCCGGCCCGGATGACGGCCCGGTCCGGTTCGTACAGCCACGAACCGAGGTCTCCCACGTCGCGCAGGGGCGGGCGCGCTCCGGCCGCCTGTGCCTCGGTGACGACGTGGGTGGAGCGGTCGGCACGGCATACCGCGGCGCTGCGTCCCCGGGTCTGCGCCAGCGGGCCCCACCAGAGCCCGCACTCGAGCACCTCCCCCTCCCAGGAGGTCCACTGTGCCTCGGCCCCCGGGGGGACGGCCCGGTGCGGGAACGAGGGGCTGAGCTTGGCCCCCGTCGCGGGCAGTCGGCGGGCCACCTCGCAGACCTGCTCCCAGCTGGGGGAGATGCCGGCGAGCGAGAACACGCGCCTGCTGCGACCGGTGATGTCGGCGGCGCCACGCAGCCGCCGGGAGGGGTCCAGCCACGCGCCGGTATGCCGGGCCGCCTCCCCGGCGGGCAGGCGCACCTCCTCGGCACGACCGTGCTCGACACGCGCGGCCGACCAGTGCCGCAGGTTCACCGCGGCCACGGCGGCGCTGACCTCGTCGACGTCGACGGCCCGGACACCGAGGTCGAGCCCGGCGAAGCCCATCGCGTCGGCGCCGATCCCGCAGCCGAGGTCGTGGACGACCTGCACGCCGGCCCGCCGGAAGCGCTCCGCGTGCCGGGCGGCGACCGCGAGCCGGGTGGCCTGCTCGAGGCCGTCGTCGGTGAAGAGCATGCCGTCCGCGAACCCCCCGAACTTCTCCCGGGCCCGACCCCGCAGCCGCGACTGCGTGAGCGCGGCGGCCACCAGCTCCGGTGCGAAGCCCGCCTCCCGCAGCCGGCCCTGCAGGGACATGGCGCGGGCCTCGTCGTAGGGGGGCAGCGACTGGAGCAGCCCCCACCCCTCACCGCTGGTCAGCATGCTGATGGCGGCGAGATCCATGGCCGACATCATGGCGTACCGCCTCGGCGGTGGTCCGGCATCTGGCACTCGACTTGACCGAGTGCTAACCCGGAACCTAGATTCGGGTTAGCACTCTCCACCTGGAAGTGCCAACAGCTCGGCAGGGTCGATCCCCGCGACGGCGGCCCGAGCAGAGCATCAAGACATCTGTCCATTTCGACATTCCCGAAGGGGAGGTCAGCATCGTGTCGGTTTCCATCAAGCCGCTCGAAGACCGCATTGTGGTCAAGTCGCTCGAGGCCGAGCAGACGACGGCTTCCGGTCTGGTCATCCCGGACACCGCCAAGGAGAAGCCCCAGGAGGGCGAGGTCATGGCGGTCGGTCCAGGCCGGATCGACGACAAGGGCAACCGTGTGCCCCTCGACATCAGCGTCGGCGACGTCGTCATCTACAGCAAGTACGGCGGGACCGAGGTCAAGCACGGCGGCGATGAGTACCTCATCCTGTCCGCCCGTGACGTCCTCGCCGTGATCGGCTGAGCACAGCGTTGAAGCACGGTATGCCGTGAGCGCACCCCGGGTCGCGGGCTCCGCCCTCGACCCGGGGTCGACCGGATGAGCCCGTTCCCACGGGCCCGAAGACACACCCACAGAGCAAAGGAATCTCATGGCCAAGACGCTTGAGTTCAACGACTCGGCACGCAAGGCGCTCGAGCGAGGTGTCGACGCACTCGCCAACGCGGTCAAGGTGACCCTCGGCCCGAGGGGTCGCAACGTCGTCATCGACAAGAAGTGGGGCGCGCCGACCATCACCAACGACGGGGTGACGATCGCCCGCGAGATCGAGCTGGAGGACCCCTACGAGAACTTCGGGGCGCAGCTCGCCAAGGAGGTCGCCACCAAGACCAACGACGTCGCCGGCGACGGCACGACGACGGCCACGGTCCTCGCCCAGGCGATGGTCAAGGAGGGCCTGCGCAACGTCGCGGCGGGCGCCGCCCCGTCGGCCCTCAAGCGCGGGATCGACAAGGCGGTCCAGGCCGTCAACGACCGGCTGCTCGAGAACGCCCGCGAGGTCGGCGGCACCGAGGAGGTGGCCGCGGTGGCCACCCTGTCCGCCCAGGACGAGACCATCGGCCAGCTCATCGCCGAGGCGTTCGACAAGGTCGGCAAGGACGGCGTCATCTCGGTCGAGGAGTCGTCGACGGCGGCCACCGAGCTCGAGTTCACCGAGGGGATGCAGTTCGACAAGGGCTACATCTCGGCCTACTTCGTCTCGGACCCGGAGCGCATGGAGGCCGTCCTCGAGGACGCCTACCTGCTGATCAACCAGGGCAAGATCTCCGCGCTGAAGGACCTGCTGCCCGTGCTGGAGAAGGTCGTCCAGTCCGGCAAGCCCCTGCTCGTCGTCGCCGAGGACGTCGACGGCGAAGCGCTGTCGACGCTGGTCGTCAACAAGATCCGCGGCACGTTCAACGTCGTCGCGGTCAAGGCGCCCGGGTTCGGTGACCGTCGCAAGCAGATGCTGCAGGACCTCGCCACGCTCACCGGCGCACAGGTCGTCTCCGAGGAGGTCGGCCTCAAGCTGGACCAGGCCGGTCTCGACGTGCTCGGGCAGGCCCGCCGGGTCGTCGTCACCAAGGACAACACGACCGTCATCGACGGGTCGGGCGACAAGGACGACGTGGACGCGCGGATCCACCAGATCAAGGCCGAGATCGAGCGCACCGACTCCGACTGGGACCGCGAGAAGCTCCAGGAGCGGCTCGCCAAGCTGGCCGGAGGGGTGTGCGTCATCACCGTCGGCGCGCACACCGAGGTGGAGCTGAAGGAGAAGAAGCACCGCATCGAGGACGCCATCTCGGCGACCCGGGCGGCCATCGAGGAGGGCATCGTCGCCGGCGGCGGCTCGGCCCTCATCCACGCGGCCACGGCCATCAACGACCTCAAGCTCGAGGGCGACGAGGCGACAGGCGCGCAGATCGTCAGGAAGGCGACCGCGGAGCCGCTGCGGTGGATCGCCGAGAACGCCGGGCACGAGGGCTACGTCGTCACCTCCAAGGTCGCCGACCTCGACGTCGGTCACGGCCTCAACGTGGCCACGGGGGAGTACGGCGACCTCATGAAGGACGGCGTGGTCGACCCGGTCAAGGTCACCCGTTCGGCGCTGCTCAACGCGGCCTCGATCGCCTCGATGATCCTCACGACGGACACCCTCGTCGTCGAGAAGAAGGAAGAGGAGCCGGCTTCCGCGGGCGGCGGCCACGGGCACGGGCACTGACCCGGTTCCCCCCAGGCAGCTCCCCCAGACAGCAGGGACGGCCCCCCGAACGGGGGGGGGGCCCGTTCTTCTTTCCGCACCCCCCCTTGGGACGGAGAGGCC
>JBPCOG010000144.1:0-1661 GCA_051000455.1 Lapillicoccus sp.
GAGGGCGGCGTAGCGGCTCACCGCGGCGCCACCGGCGCGCAGGTCGTCGGTCAGCACGACGGGGACCGTCGCCACGATGTCGAAGCCGGCCAGCGGGTCGTCCGGGGTGCCGCGTCCGGCCCGGCGGGCGCCAGCGGCGACGGATCGGAGCAGGTCGGTGCTGTGCCCGGGACTGAAGAAGACGGCCAGCCAGCCGTCGGCGATCTCCCCCGCCAGCTCGACGTTGCGCGGTCCCACCGCCGCGAGGTAGAGCGGGATCTCCTCGCGGACGGGGTGCACCGCCAGCCTCAGGGCCTTCCCGGAGCCTTCGGGCAACGGCAGCGTCCAGTGCGTCCCGTCGTAGCGGACGGTCTCGCGCCGTAGCGCCATGCGGACGATGTCGACGTACTCGCGGGTCCGGCCCAGCGGCTCCGCGAACGGCACACCGTGCCAGCCCTCGCTCACCTGCGGCCCGGACACACCGAGGCCGAGCCGGAAGCGTCCCCCGGAGAGGTGGTCGAGGGTGGCCGCGGTCATGGCCGTCATCGCCGGTGTGCGTGCCGGGATCTGCATGACGCCGGCCCCGAGGTGGATCCGCTCGGTGCGGGCACCGACCCAGGCGAGGACGCTCGGCGCGTCCGAGCCGTAGGCCTCCGCGACCCACACCACGGCATACCCGAGCCGGTCTGCCTCGAGCGCCAGGGCGAGGTTCTCCTCGTCGCTGCCGGTCCCCCAGGAACCGAGGGTGAGCCCGAGTCTCATGCCGGAACGCTACCGGGGCCCGGGCGGGCGACGGACGGGGCGGATAACGTACCCCGACATGCGCCACAGACGAATGGGCTCCTCGGGCCTGCGGGTGTCCCGGATGGCTCTCGGCACGATGACGTGGGGCACCGTCGTCGACGAGGAGGTGTGCCGGGAGCAGCTGCGGACGTTCGCGGACGCGGGCGGCGACCTGCTCGACACCGCGTTCGGCTACGGCGGCGGGGCGGCGGAGACGGTGCTCGGGTCGATGATCGGGGACCTCGTCCCGCGTGACGAGCTCGTGCTGTGCACCAAGGCCGGCGTCTCCCGCACCGGGGGCGAGCGGGTTGTCGACACCTCGCGCAGGACCCTCGTTGCGCAGCTCGACGCCTCGCTCCAGCGGCTCGGCACCGACCATGTGGACCTGTGGCTGGTCCATGCGTGGAGCGACGAGGCGCCCTTGGCCGAGACCCTGGCAGCGCTGGAGTGGGCGGTGTGCTCCGGGCGGGCGCGCTACGTCGGGGTGTCGAACTACTCCGGCTGGCAGACCGCGCGGGCCTACTCGTTGCTCGAGTCCACGCGCGTCCCGCTCGTGGCGAACGAGGTGGAGTACTCGCTGGTGGCACGGGAGGTCGAGCACGAGATCGTCCCGGCCGCGCACGCCCTCGGTGTCGGGCTGATGGCCTGGTCCCCTCTGGCGCGCGGCGTCCTGACGGGCAAGTACCGCGGCGGCGTCCCGTCCGACTCCCGCGCGGCGTCGCGGGACTTCCCTGACTTCGCCCGGCGGTTCTTGGACGAGCGGAGCATGAGCATCGTCGAGGCGGTCACGACGGCGGCCCGGGGGCTGCAGGTCTCACCGACCGAGGTGGCGCTGGCGTGGGTGCGCGACCGGCCGGGCGTCGTCGCGCCGATCGTGGGGTCCCGCACCGTCGCTCAGC
>JBPCOG010000139.1:0-2513 GCA_051000455.1 Lapillicoccus sp.
CTGCTCGCAGCGGCATACTCCTTCCAGCTGGCCATCGGCCTGCTCGCGATCATCTACGTCATCGACATCGTCGCCACCCTGCTGCTGATACCAGAGCGTCGTGGGATGGAGCTCGAGTGAGGGGGCAACCGTCGTGTGTGTCGCCCTGGTGGACGGGACCCGGGCGTTGCGTCTCGTCGTCCGAGTCGGTCAGGGGGTTCGTGCACTTCAGGGGTCTGGCGCGTCAGGTGCAGCGGAAGACGTGTCTGCCCTCGGTCTGGGAGGCGGACTGCACGTCCAGGATGTCGCGTATGACGGCGAAGGTCTCGGCAAGAGGAAGGGGGGTCTTCGAGATGCGCAGGCTCTTGGAGGTGACGGCGACCGGGTGCCACCAGGCACCGTCGACCGTGAGGGTGGGCTCCGGTTCGATGGTGTCGACACTGATCTGCAGGCCGGCACCAGCAAAGCCCTCGTGCGCGACGGGCCGCACGAGCCGGTCCTCCACAGGGATGCCGACCTGATCCAGTCTGGCGTGCAGGGCGGCTGCTGAGGCAAGGTCTTGCTCGTGCAGGGTTGCTGCGACCTTGACTCGGAATCCCAGTGAGCGGGCCTGATCGATCCCGTCGATGGCCTTGGCGTGCGAGCCGGTCCCGCGTTGGGCGTCGTGCAGGCCAGGGCTGGCCGAGTCGAGGCTGACCTGGAGCACGACCCGGGCGGTGTCCATCGACTCCAGCATCTCCCGCCGGCGCCCGCGGCCGAAGACCATGGCGTTGGTCAGGACAGTTACCGGAACCCGGACGGCGGCGTGGGCCACGATCTCGTCCAGCTCGGGGTGCAGGAAGGGTTCCCCGCCAGTCACGAGAAGCTCCTTCCCGCCGAGGGAGGCGAACTCCTCCACCGCGGCGGCGGCGAGGTCGGGGGGCATGCTCCGCGGGTCGGTCTTGGGGGAGGACTGCGCGCAGCAGTAGGTGCAGGCCAGGTTGCAGTGGAAGTTGGAGTAGAGCCACAGTCGGGTGCCCAGCTCGGCCGGGATCCCCGTGCTCAGGACGTCGGGGGGCCGGTCCGGGCTGGCTGGCGGAGCGGGCGCGGCCGGGCCGCCGCGGCGCACCAGCAGCTGCCACGGCCCGTCTCCCTGGACTGCCACCAGCTCATGACCTGCCAGTCGCGCCCAGACCGGCAGGTCAGCCAGGACCGACTTCTCTCGGGTCCGCAGCAGCAGCACCTGCCCGGCAGCGATGCGTCGTATCGCGCTCGTCAGGCTCAGCAGGAGCCCGCTGCCGCAGTCTTGGTCGCCGCCGTCGAGCTCGGCGTTCGGGGTGGGCAGCGTCGGTGTACCCACCTCAGAAGGAGAGGGAGGCTGCGCCGTCAGCAAGCAGGCCGACCAGCGTGGCGCCCCCGACGATCGTGGCGCCCTCGATGAGGTGCTCCTCGGTGATTCCGCGCTTCTTGGCGCACGGGCTGCACACGAGGAACGTGCCCCCCGCGGCCACGAAGGAGGAGACGAGCTCACCCATTGGGGCGAACCCCTCCTCGCGGAGAGTCTCCGCGACGCCGTTCTTGGCGATCAGGGTGCCCTCCGAGGAGAGGAACACGGCGGTCCGCTGGGCCGAGGCCACGGAGGCTCCGGCGACCACCATGGCGACGCTGGCCCTGTCGACGTCGTCGGATGAGTGCGTCAAGGAGATGACGAGTCCGTTCATGAGGCTTCCTTCCACAAGGTGTTGTCAGTGCTGGTCGCGCGGTCGCGCGGGTCGCTTGTGCTCGTCTGGGGGCGTGCTGCTCAAGGGAGACTGGGCCGAGGCGGGCTGGGGTGTTGTGACATCGCCGAACCGGGCAAGGTGCCACGGTCGGCCGGACTGGGTCTGGTTCGCGGTGGCTGTGAGTCGAATGTCGAAGTGGGGGCGCCCGTCCGGCCCCCGACCCGAGCCCTCAAACGCGTGGCCCGTCAGATGGCACCAGAACGGGATGTCCAGCGGGGCTGCCGGATCGGTGGCGATCAGACGGATCACGGTGCCGGGCGGACGCGGCCCGATCGCGTGGACGAGGTTCAGGAGCAGCTCGCCGCAGCTGAGACTCCCGCCGTCCAGAAGGTGGGGCTGCGCCTCGACACCGTTGCCGACGTTCACCGGCGGCGGGTCAGCCACGGACGGATGCCCCGGGGCGCCGCGCCGTAGCAGCGGGATCGAGCCCACCCGCACGTCGGGCATCGGAGCGCATGGCCCGCCCGAGGATGCCGGCCACCAGCACCAGGGCCAGCAGGAGCCCGATGCTGCCCCCGTCGGCCCCGAGGGGGACGGATCCGAAGCCCCAGCGGGCCACGACGGACAGCGCAGCGACTACGGCGACGACAGCTGCCCCTAGGGCCAGCCCAGGGCGCCGGCGGGCGCCGGCCGTGAGCAGGGCCGCGCCGAGGGCCAGCATCACCAGGCCGCCGAGGAGGTTGAACTGCCCGAAGGACAGCTGCAGGACAGAGATGCCCGGGCGCGTGCCGGCGCTGGCGAGCGGGTCACCAAGGGAGCCGGCAGCGGACCAGA
>JBPCOG010000171.1:0-8316 GCA_051000455.1 Lapillicoccus sp.
AGCTCGCCGCCGCCGTCGACAACCCGGTCGTCACCGAGGACGGCCGGCTCGCGTCCAACGGGAACTTCCACGGCGCCCCGCTCGCCTACGTGCTGGACTTCCTCGCCATCGTCGCCGCCGACCTGGCGAGCATCTCCGAACGGCGCACCGACCGGTTCCTCGACCGTAACCGCAGCAACGGCCTCAACGCGTTCCTCGCCGACGACCCGGGCGTCGACTCGGGCCACATGATCGCCCAGTACACCCAGGCCGCCATCGTCTCCGAGCTCAAGCGCCTCGCCAACCCGGCCAGCGTCGACTCGATCCCGAGCAGCGCGATGCAGGAGGACCACGTCTCGATGGGCTGGTCGGCCGCCCGCAAGCTGTGGCGCAGCATCGACGGTCTCACCCGCGTGCTGGCGGTCGAGCTGCTGACGGCCGCGCGCGGCATACAGCTGCGTGCCCCGCTGGAACCCGCGCCCGCGACCGCGGCCGTCATCGACGCACTCCGCGCCAGCACCGACGGACCCGGACCCGACCGGTTCCTCGCTGCGCAGATCGAGGCTGCCGTGCGGTTCGTCGCTACCGGACAGGCGGTGTATGCCGCCGAGCAGGTCACCGGCCCCCTCGCCTGACCCTCACCCCCACCCACCGGCCCCCGAATCCCCGACCGAGCGCACCAAACCGTTGCCGAATGCGACATATTGGCAGTCAGAATCACCACTTGGTGCGCTCGGTGGAGATGAGTGGAGAAACAGAGAGGATGTGCTGACCATGGACGGTGCTCGTCCGGTCCGTGCTGCCCGTGGCACGACCCTCACCGCGCGGTCGTGGACCACCGAGGCCCCCCTGCGGATGCTCATGAACAACCTCGACCCCGAGGTGGCCGAACGTCCTGACGACCTCGTCGTCTACGGCGGCACCGGACGGGCGGCCCGGGACTGGCGCTCGTTCGACGCGATGGTCCGCACCCTGACGACCCTGCGGGCGGACGAGACGATGCTCGTCCAGTCGGGGCGCCCCGTCGGGGTCATGCGGACCCACGAGTGGGCTCCCCGGGTCCTCATCGCCAACTCGAACCTCGTCGGTGACTGGGCGACCTGGCCGGAGTTCCGCCGGCTGGAGAACCTCGGGCTGACGATGTACGGCCAGATGACGGCCGGCTCGTGGATCTACATCGGCACCCAGGGCATCCTCCAGGGGACGTACGAGACGTTCGCGGCCGTCGCGGCCAAGCGGTTCGACGACACCCTCGCCGGCACGCTGACCCTCACCGGCGGCTGCGGGGGCATGGGTGGCGCGCAGCCGCTCGCCGTCACCCTCAACGGCGGTGTCTGCCTGGTCGTCGACGTGGACCGGACCCGGCTGCAGCGGCGGGTCGAGCACCGGTACCTCGACGAGGTGACCGACTCGATCGACGAGGCCGTGGACACGGCGCTGCGGGCCAAGGAGGAGCGCCGGGCGTGGTCGATCGGGCTGGTCGGCAACGCGGCGACGGTCTTCGCCGAGCTGCTGCGCCGGGGGGTGCCCATCGACATCGTCACCGACCAGACCTCGGCGCACGACCCGCTGTCCTACCTGCCCGAAGACATGGACGTCGACGACTGGCACGAGAGCGCCGAGAAGAAGCCCGAGGAGTTCACCGACCGGGCCCGGGCGTCGATGGCCAGGCAGGTGGAGGCGATGGTCGGCTTCATGGACGGCGGGGCCGAGGTCTTCGACTACGGCAACTCGATCCGCGACGAGGCCCGTCTGGGCGGCTACGACCGGGCGTTCGAGTTCCCCGGCTTCGTCCCGGCATACATCCGGCCGCTCTTCTGCGAGGGCAAGGGCCCCTTCCGCTGGGTCGCCCTGTCCGGCAACCCCGTCGACATCCACGCGACGGACCGGGCCGTGATGGACCTGTTCCCCGACAACGACCGCCTCCAGAAGTGGCTGCGGGCTGCCCAGGACAAGATCGCGTTCCAGGGACTGCCGGCGCGCATCTGCTGGCTCGGATACGGCGAGCGTGACAAGGCCGGGCTGAGGTTCAACGAGATGGTGGCCGCGGGCGAGCTCGACGCGCCGATCGTCATCGGGCGCGACCACCTCGACTGCGGGTCGGTGGCCTCGCCCTACCGGGAGACCGAGGCGATGGCCGACGGGTCGGACGCCATCGCCGACTGGCCGCTGCTCAACGCCCTCGTCAACACCTCCTCCGGTGCGACCTGGGTCTCGATCCACCACGGAGGAGGGGTGGGCATCGGCCGATCCATCCACGCCGGCCAGGTCTCGCTCGCGGACGGCACCCCCCTGGCGGCCGAGAAGCTCGCGCGGGTGCTGAGCAACGACCCCGGCATGGGCGTCATCCGGCACGTCGACGCCGGCTACGAGCTCGCCGATGCGACCGCGCAGACGCTCGACGTGCGCATCCCCATGCGTGAGGACTGACGGCGGGTATGCCGTGCCACCGCCGCACCGCGCACGGCCGGTTGCGGGCATGAGCGACTCCGCAGGCTTCGACTCGATGTGGGCCGCGCTCGAGCCGGTGGGACGGGACCCCGGCACGGGCGGCTACCGCCGGTTCGCCTGGACCCGGGAGGACCACCTGCTGCGGGAGTGGTTCGCCGGCGAGTGTGTGGCGCGCGGGCTCGACCTCGTCGAGGACCGGGCCGGGAACCAGTGGGCGTGGTGGGGCGACCCGGACGCGGCGCTCGCGGACGGCCGTCCCGCCGGGGTGGTCATCGGCTCGCACCTCGACTCCGTTCCGGACGGCGGGGCGTTCGACGGCCCGCTCGGGGTGGTCAGCGCCCTCGCTGCCATCGACGCGCTGCGCCGAACGGGGCACCACCCCCAGCGCCCCGTCGCCGTCGTCAGCTTCGGCGACGAGGAAGGCGCGCGGTTCGGGGTCGCGTGTGCCGGGTCGCGGGTCATCACCGGCGACCTCACGGCTGACCGGGCGCGCGCCCTCGCTGACGGGGACGGCGTCACGCTGGCCGAGGCGCTGCGGCGTGCCGGGCGGGACCCAGGGCAGCTCGGTCCCGACCCCGAGACCCTGCGACGGGTGGGCGTCTTCGTCGAGCTGCACGTCGAGCAGGGTCGCGCGCTGGCCGGACTCGACCCGGCGACGTCAGCGGTGGCGGTGGGCTCCGACATCTGGCCGCACGGGCGCTGGCGCCTCGACTTCCCCGGCCAGGCCAACCACGCCGGCACGACGCGCATCGAGGACAGGCACGACGCGATGCTCGGGTATGCCGCGACCGTCCTCACCGCCCGCGCGGTGGCCAACGCCCGCGGATGCGTGGCGACAGTCGGCAAGGTAGTCGCGGAACCCAACGGTGTCAACGCGATTGCCAGCCACGTCACCGGGTGGCTCGACGCCCGCGGCGCCGACGAGGCTGCGGTCCGCGCCGCTGTCGGGGACATCGGGGCCGCCGCCTCGAGCCATGGCGCCACGGTGACCGAGGAGTCCTGGACGGGCACCACCCGGTTCGACGCCGACCTGGTGGGGCGCCTCGCCCTCGCCGCAGGTGCTGGCGCCGGCGCCCCGGTCCTCGGCACCGGGGCCGGGCACGACGCCGGCATCCTCGCGGCACACGGCATACCGGCGGGGATGCTGTTCGTGAGGAACCCGACCGGCGTCTCCCACTCGCCGGAGGAGCACGCCGAGCGGGACGACTGCCACGCCGGGGTTGCCGCCCTCACCGCCGTGGTGGCCGACCTGACAGGGGCCTCGCGGTGACGACATATTGGGCCGAGCATGCCTGTCTCCCAACTGGTTTCGCGACCGCCGTCCGGATCGGCATCGAGGGTGACCGGTTCCGCAGCATCCAGAGCCGGGCCAACCCCCGGCCGGGCGACGTGCGGCTGCCCGGTGTCGTGCTGCCAGGTCTCGCGAACGCGCACAGCCACGCGTTCCACCGCGCCCTGCGCGGCCGGACGCACAACGGTGCCGGCAACTTCTGGTCCTGGCGAGACGGGATGTATGCCGTGGCCCAGCGGCTCAACCCCGAGAGCTACCTCGCCCTGGCCCGGGCCACCTATGCGGAGATGGCCCTGGCGGGGATCACGGTCGTCGGCGAGTTCCACTACGTCCACCACCGCCCCGGCGGTGGACCCTACGACGACCCGAACGCCATGGGCGCTGCCCTCACCCAGGCCGCGTCCGATGCCGGGATCAGGCTCACGCTGCTCGACACCTGCTACCTCACCGGGGGCCTGACCGCAGACGGGCACCTGCCGCTCGACGAGGTGCAGACCCGCTTCTCGGACGGATCCGTGGGCGCCTGGGCGGAGCGCGCCGGCGAGCGCAAGCCGTCCGACCTGGTGCGGCTGGGCGCGGCGATTCACTCCGTCCGGGCGGTGCCCCGGGACGCCGCGGCAGGGGTGGCGGAATCGTCCCGGGAGATGCCGCTGCACGTGCACCTCTCGGAGCAGCAGGCGGAGAACCTGGCCTGCCAGATGTTCTACGGCCGCACCCCCACCGGCCTGCTCGCCGACATCGGCGTGATCGGCCCCGACCTGACCGCTGTCCACGCGACACACCTGACCGACGCTGACATCGTCCTGCTCGGGCGCAGCGGGAGCCAGGTCGCGTTCTGCCCCACCACCGAGCGCGACCTGGCCGACGGGGTCGGGCGGGCACGTGACCTGGCCGACGCGGGGGTGCGGCTCAGCCTGGGGTCGGACCAGCACGCGGTGATCGACCCGTTCGAGGAAGCCCGTGGGCTCGAGATGCACGAACGGCTCACCAGCAACGAGCGCGGGCGGTTCGAGACGACGGACCTGCTGCGGGCGGCCACCGCCGACGGGTACCGCAGCCTGGGCTGGTCCGACGGCGGACGTATCGCGACGGGTGCCCTGGCGGACCTCGTCTCGGTCCGGCACGACTCCGTGCGCACGGTAGGAAGCAAGGCCAGCCAGATCCTCTACTGCGCCACCGCGGCCGACGTCCACACCGTCGTGGTGGGCGGACGGGTCATCGTCGAGGACGGGCACCACCTGCTGGGACCGGTCGCCCCCCTCCTGCGCGACGCCCTTGACCTGTTGCGGGACGACGGATGACGAGCACCCTGCTGACCGGGGTCGCCGAGCTGGCCACGCTCGACCCGGACCTGGACGGGGTCGACCAGACGCACGGGCTCGGACTCGTGCGCGACGCGGCGGTCGTCGTCTCGGACGGGCAGGTCCAGTGGCTCGGTCCGGCCGCGACCGCGCCGGCGTCGGACCGCGAGGTCGACCTCGGGGGACGCGCGCTCGTGCCCGCGTTCGTCGACTCCCACACCCACCTGGTCTTCGCCGGGGACCGGGCAGCCGAGTTCGCCGCGCGCATGACCGGCACGGCATACGACGGCGGCGGTATCGCGAACACCGTCACCGTCACCCGGGAGGCGACCGACGATGAGCTGCGGTCTCTCGTCGCGGGACGGGTGGCCGAGATGCACGCCCAGGGAACCGGGACGGTCGAGATCAAGTCCGGGTACGGCCTCACCGTCGCGGACGAAGTGCGCACGCTACGGACCGCGGCCGAGTCCACCGACGAGGTGACCTTCCTCGGTGGCCACGTCATCCCGGCGGAGTTCGCCGACCGGAGGGCGGACTACATCGAGCTCGTCACCGGTCCCATGCTCGACGCTGCACGTGAGAGCGCGCGGTGGATCGACGTCTTCTGCGAGCCGGCAAGCGCCCACGCGTTCACTGGCGAGGAGTCACGGCACATCCTCGAGGCCGGCCGGGACGCGGGACTGCTGCTGCGGGTCCACGGCAACCAGCTGGGTCAGGGTCCCGGCGTGCAGCTCGCGGTCGAGCTCGGCGCGGCGAGCGTGGACCACTGCACCCACCTCGCCGGTACCGACGTCGACGCCCTCGCCGCGGCGCGCGAGACGACGACGGCCACACTGCTTCCCGGCGTGGAGTTCTCCACCCGCTCCCGCTACCCCGACGCGCGGGCGCTGATCGACGCCGGTGTCTCCCTCGCCCTCGCCACCGACTGCAACCCGGGGACGTGCTACAGCTCCTCGATGCCGTTCGTCATCGCGCTGGCGGTGCGGGAGATGGGGATGACACCCGCTGAGGCACTTCGGGCTGCCACTGTCGGGGCGGCGACCTCCTTGCGCCGCAACGACCTCGGGCGGGTCAAGGTGGGTGGGCCGGCACTGCTCACCGTGCTGGACGCTCCGTCGTACCTGCACCTCTGCTACCGCCCGGGGGTCCCGATCGCCGCACTGCTGAGCTCGTCCCGGCTGGACCAGCTCGGAGGCTGACCGCGCTCCGCGCCCGACCGTTCCCGCTCACTGCTGACAGTCGTTGCGTCAACGCCCCACGGCGCTCCTGACCCGGTCGAGTGTCCGGGGGAGGTTTCCCGTGGAGTCTGCGTAGTACCGCGCCGCCTTGCGCTGCACGGCGACCCGGGCCGCGCCCACGGCCAGACCGGTCAGTGCCGCGAACAGCACCGCCTCCTTCCAGCCCACGTCGTCCGGGTGGGTCGGATCCGAGGGTGCGGGCCGGCCCGACGTCACCTCCCAGGCCTTGGTCACGATCTTGTTGGCGATTGCGCCGGCGATGATCGCCGAACCGGTGCCGAGCACCTTCCACACGAGCGGACCCATCGTGGAACCTCTTCATCGTCGTCGGGTTGTCCCTTCGGGTCCGACTCTGGCATGTCCAGGGGGTAAAGTCATCTCCACGAACGACAGGGGAGCGCCCCCAAAGCGCTGAGAGTGCGGCTCCGTCCGCAGACCCTCGAACCTGCTCCGGCTAGCACCGGCGAAGGGAGTCGGGAAATCTCAGGTGCGCTCCCGGCATACCCGCTGTTCCGGGGTATGCCGGGAACGCACCTCCCCGCGGTCACCTCAGGTAACCACGGGAAGAAGGAACGAAGAACATGAGCACACACAGGACCGGACCCTCGTCCCGGGCGGCCAGCCCGATGGCCCGGGTCGGCAACACCATCCTCGCGACCCGCCCGCTGATGGGCTGGCGGACCATCGACCTGCTGACCTGCGCCTTTCTCGGCGTGGTGTTCGGGGTCGTCTACTGGGCCTGGGGGCTGGCCTACCAGGGCCCCAACACCCTCGTCGCGGCCGCATTCCCGCCCCTCGGGGCGCTGACGAACTGGCCATGGCTGATGGCGGGGGTCGTCGGCGGTCTCGTCATCAGGCGCCCCGGCGCGGCATTCTTCGCGGAGCTGCTCGCGGCCGTCGTCGAGATGCTCGTCGGCACCCAGTGGGGCGCCGGCACCTTCTGGTCCGGCGCCATCGAGGGCCTCGGCGCGGAGCTGGCCTTCGCGCTGCTCGCCTACCGCTCCTTCGGTCCCCTGACGGCAGGCCTCTCCGGTGCCCTGGCCGGTGCCCTCGAGGCGGTCTTCGAGTGGTACTCCTACTGGGCCGACTGGGGCATGGGCTACAAGCTCGCCTACCTCGTCCTGCTCGCCGCCTCCGGGGCCGTCCTCGCCGGCGGTCTGTCGTGGCTGCTGACCCGTGGCCTGGCGCGGGCGGGTGCGCTCGGCGCCTTCCCGCCCGGCCAGGAAGCCCGGGAGCGGCGGGCTGTCTGAGAACCCGTCAGGGGGCGACCCGGCACCGGGCGACCCGGCACCGGGCGACCCGGCAGCGGGCGACCCGGCACGGGGCGCAGGCGTCGAGGTCGAACACCTCACCTGGCGTCCCTACGGGCGTGCGGCCCCTGTCTTCGACGGGCTCAACCTCGCCATCGAGCCGGGCGAGCGGGTGCTGCTGGCCGGACCGAGCGGGTCGGGCAAGTCGACGCTGCTGCGCGCGCTCGCCGGGCTGCTCCTGACCGCCGATGCCGGGGATCTCGCCGGGTCGGTGCGGATCGGCGGGAAGCAACCGCAGGCCCACCCCGGGCTAGCGGGCCTCGTCCGGCAGGACCCGGGCTCGGGCGTCGTCGCCGCGAGCCTGCGCCGCGACGTCGCTTTCGGGCTGGAGAACCTGGGTATGCCGCGGGCACAGATCAGCCCACTCGTCACCAGGGCGCTCGCCTCCGTCCGGCTCACCATGGACCCGGACTCCTCGACCTCCTCCCTCTCGGGCGGAGAGCTGCAGCGGCTGGCCCTCGCCGGTGCGCTGGCGATGTCGCCGCGGCTGCTCCTGCTCGACGAGCCAACCGCGATGCTCGACCCCGGCAGCGCGGCGACGGTCCGGTCGGTCGTGGCCGACGTGGTGGGCAGCAGAGGGCTGACCACGGTCATCGTCGAGCACCGTATCGGGTGCTGGCTCGGGCTGGTCGACCGCGTCCTCGTCCTCGACTCTGCCGGCCGGCTCATGGCCGATGGTCCACCCGGCACGGTACTGCGAGATCAAGCCGATGCCCTTCTCGCACAAGGAATCTGGGTACCCGGGC
>JBPCOG010000392.1:0-5557 GCA_051000455.1 Lapillicoccus sp.
TCTCCGGCGCACCGAGGTCGAGCAGCCGCTTGAGGCGGTTGTTGCGGTTGATGACGCGCCGGTAGAGGTCGTTGAGGTCCGAGGTCGCGAAGCGGCCACCGTCGAGCTGCACCATCGGGCGCAGGTCCGGGGGGATGACCGGGACGCAGTCGAGGACCATGCCCGTCGGGCTGTTGGTCGTCGTCTGGAAGGCGTTGACCACCTTGAGCCGCTTGAGGGCCCGGGTCTTCTTCTGGCCCTTGCCGGTGGCGATGATCTCGCGCAGCGACTCCGCCTCGGCGTCGAGGTCGAAGGTCTCCAGGCGCTTCTGGATGGCCGTCGCACCCATCCCACCGTCGAAGTACAGGCCGAAGCGGTCGCGCATCTCGCGGTAGAGGATCTCGTCGCCCTCGAGGTCCTGGACCTTGAGGTTCTTGAACCGGTCCCAGACCTGCTCGAGGCGCTCGATCTGCTGGTCGGCACGCTTGCGAATGGCGTTCATCTCGCGCTCGGCGGACTCGCGGACCTTGCGCCGTGCGTCGGCCTTGGCGCCCTCCGCCTCGAGCTCGGCGAGGTCGCCCTCGAGGCGCTTGGCACGGGAGTCGACGTCGACGTCGCGACGGTTCTCGTGCTCCTTCTTCTCGACCTGGATCTGCGCCTCGAGCGAGGGCAGGTCCGTGTGGCGCTGCTCGGTGTCGACCGAGGTGATCATGTAGGCCGCGAAGTAGATGACCTTCTCCAGGTCCTTCGGGGCGAGGTCGAGCAGGTAGCCCAGCCGGCTCGGGACGCCCTTGAAGTACCAGATGTGGGTGACCGGTGCGGCGAGCTCGATGTGGCCCATCCGCTCGCGGCGGACCTTGGCGCGGGTGACCTCCACGCCGCAGCGCTCACAGATGATCCCCTTGAAGCGGACCCGCTTGTACTTGCCGCAGTTGCACTCCCAGTCCCGGGTGGGGCCGAAGATCCGCTCGCAGAACAGGCCCTCCTTCTCAGGCTTGAGGGTGCGGTAGTTGATGGTCTCCGGCTTCTTCACCTCGCCGTGGCTCCACTGACGGATGTCGTCGGCGGAGGCGAGGCCGATGCGCAACTCATCGAAGAAGTTGACGTCGAGCACGTGGTTCCTTCTCTCGTAGCACTAGCTGAGCGGGTGGTCCGTCGTGCGGACCGGTGGTGAGGACTGCCTGTCCCGGGCGCGGCGCCCCGGTGGGGCACGGCATACCGGCTCGACCGTCAGAGTTCCTCGACGCTGCTCGGCTCCCGCCGGGACAGGTCGATACCGAGCTCCTCGGCTGCCCTGAAGACGTCCTCGTCGGACTCCTTCATCTCAATGGTCTGGCCGTCGCTGGAGAGCACCTCGACGTTGAGGCACAGCGACTGCATCTCCTTGAGCAGCACCTTGAACGACTCGGGAATGCCCGAGTCGGGGATGTTCTCGCCCTTGGCGATGGCCTCGTAGACCTTGACGCGGCCGGGGACGTCGTCGGACTTGATCGTCAGCAGCTCCTGGAGCGTGTATGCCGCGCCATAGGCCTCGAGCGCCCAGACCTCCATCTCCCCGAAGCGCTGGCCACCGAACTGGGCCTTGCCGCCGAGCGGCTGCTGGGTGATCATCGAGTAGGGGCCGGTCGACCGGGCGTGGATCTTGTCGTCGACGAGGTGGTGCAGCTTGAGGATGTACATGTATCCGACCGACACCGGCTCCGGGAACGGCTCGCCGGAGCGGCCGTCGAACATCCGGGCCTTGCCCGAGCTGTCGATCAGCCGGACCCCGTCGCGGGTCTTGAGCGTCGAGTCGAGCAGGCCGGTGATGACGTCCTCGCCCGCACCGTCGAACACCGGGCTGGCCACCCGGCTCCCCGGGGGTGCCTGGCGGGCGTCCAGCGGGATGGTGCTCGCCCAGGCCGGCTCGCCCTCGATGTCCCACCCGCGGGAGGCGGACCAGCCGAGGTGCAGCTCGAGGATCTGGCCGACGTTCATGCGGCCGGGCACGCCGAGCGGGTTGAGCACGACGTCGACAGGGGTGCCGTCCTCGAGGAACGGCATGTCCTCGATCGGGAGGATCTTGGAGATCACGCCCTTGTTGCCGTGCCGGCCGGCGAGCTTGTCGCCGTCGGTGATCTTGCGCTTGTTGGCGACGTAGACGCGCACCAGCTGGTTGACCCCCGGGGGCAGGTCGTCGCCCTCGTCCTTGTCGAAGACCTTGACGCCGATCACCGTGCCGGTCTCGCCGTGCGGGACCTTCAGCGAGGTGTCGCGGACCTCACGGGCCTTCTCGCCGAAGATGGCACGCAGCAGCCGCTCCTCCGGGGTCAGCTCGGTCTCCCCCTTGGGGGTGACCTTGCCGACGAGCAGGTCCCCGTCGCGGACCTCGGCGCCGATCCGGATGATGCCCCGGTCGTCGAGGTCGGCGAGGACCTCCTCGGAGACGTTGGGGATGTCCCGGGTGATCTCCTCCGGACCGAGCTTGGTGTCCCGGGCGTCGACCTCGTGCTCCTCGATGTGGATCGAGGACAGGACGTCGTCCTGCACGAGGCGCTGGGACAGGATGATCGCGTCCTCGTAGTTGTGGCCCTCCCACGGCATGAAGGCGACGAGCAGGTTGCGCCCGAGCGCCATCTCGCCACCCTCGGTGGCGGGCCCGTCGGCGACGACGTCGCCCGCCTGGAGCCTGTCGCCCTCGTTGACCACGACCACCTGGTTGTAGCTGGTGCCCTGGTTGGAGCGGGCGAACTTGGCGATCCGGTAGGTCTGCCGCGACCCGTCGTCGGCGGCGATGGTCACCAGGTCGGCGCTGACCTCGGCGACGACTCCCGCCTTGTCGGCCCGCACCACGTCCCCGGAGTCGAGGGCGGCACGGAACTCCATGCCGGTGCCGACGAGCGGCGCCTCGGACTTGACCAGCGGGACGGCCTGGCGCTGCATGTTCGAGCCCATGAGGGCCCGGTTGGCGTCGTCGTGCTCGAGGAACGGGATGAGCGCGGTGGCCGCCGAGACCATCTGACGCGCGGAGACGTCCATGTAGTCGACGTCGTCACCGGGGATGTACTCGACGTCGCCGCCCTTGATGCGGACGAGGACGCGCTCCTCGGCGAACGTGTCGTCGGCGTTGAGCGGGGCGTTCGCCTGGGCGATGACGTGCTCGTCCTCCTCGTCGGCGGAGAGGTAGTCCACGTCGTCGGTGACCTTGCCCTTGATGACCTTGCGGTACGGCGTCTCGACGAAGCCGAAGGCGTTGATCCGGCCGTAGGACGCCAGCGAGCCGATGAGCCCGATGTTCGGGCCCTCGGGGGTCTCGATGGGGCACATGCGCCCGTAGTGCGACGGGTGCACGTCACGGACCTCCATGCCGGCCCGGTCGCGGGACAGCCCACCGGGGCCCAGCGCGGAAAGGCGGCGCTTGTGCGTGAGCCCGGCGAGCGGGTTGTTCTGGTCCATGAACTGGGACAGCTGGGAGGTGCCGAAGAACTCCTTGATGGAGGCCACGACCGGGCGGATGTTGATGAGGGTCTGCGGGGTGATCGCCTCGACGTCCTGGGTCGTCATGCGCTCGCGGACCACCCGCTCCATCCGGGACAGGCCGGTGCGGACCTGGTTCTGGATCAGCTCCCCGACACTGCGCAGGCGACGGTTGCCGAAGTGGTCGATGTCGTCGACCTCGACCCGCAGGTCGACGTCCTTGCCGTCACGGCGGCCCTTGACGGTTGCCTCGCCCGCGTGCAGCGTGACGATGTAGCGGATCGTCGCGACGATGTCCTCGATCGACAGCGTGGAGTCGCTCAGCGGTGCCTCGAGGCCGAGCTTCTTGTTGATCTTGTAGCGTCCCACCTTGGCCAGGTCGTAGCGCTTGCCGTTGAAGTAGAGGTTGTCCAGCAGCGTCTGGGCGGCTTCCCTGGTCGGCGGCTCGCCCGGGCGCAGCTTGCGGTAGATGTCGAGCAGCGCGTCGTCCTGGCCCTGGGTGTGGTCCTTCTCCAGGGTGAGGCGCATCGACTCGAACTCGCCGAACTCCTCGAGGATCCGTGCCTCGCTCCAGCCGAGGGCCTTGAGCAGGACCGTGACGGACTGCTTGCGCTTGCGGTCGATGCGCACGCCGACCATGTCGCGCTTGTCGATCTCGAACTCGAGCCAGGCGCCGCGGCTCGGGATGACCTTGGTGGTGTAGATGTCCTTGTCGGACGTCTTGTCCGCGGTGCGCTCGAAGTACACGCCGGGGCTGCGGACCAGCTGCGAGACGACGACGCGCTCGGTGCCGTTGATGATGAACGTCCCGCGGTCGGTCATCAGCGGGAAGTCGCCCATGAACACCGTCTGGCTCTTGATCTCGCCGGTGTTGGTGTTCATGAACTCGGCGGTGACGAACAGCGGCGCGTCGTAGGTCTGGTCCCGCTCCTTGCAGGACTCGATGCTCTTGCGGGTCTCCTCGAAGCGGTGGTCGCGGAACGAGAGCGACATCGAGCCGGAGAAGTCCTCGATCGGGGAGATCTCCTCGAAGATCTCCTCCAGGCCAGAGCGGTCCGGCACGTCGGTGCGCCCCGCCTTCTTGGCCTCGGCGACGCGGGCCTGCCAGCGCTCGTTGCCCAGGAGGGCGTCGAAGCTCTCGGTCTGCAGCGCCAGCAGGTCAGGGACCTCCAGCGGCTCGCGGATCTTGGCGAAGGTCAGCCGGCCGGAGGCCGTCCGAGCTGTGGACACAATCTGGGACGCGGTGCGCGAGGCAGCCAAGGAGGGTCCTTCCACGGGCCTACTGAACGTGTGAGTCGTCGTCGCCCGCGCCGGAGGACCCCCGACCACCGCAGCAGGTGCAGCACGAAGCGCTCGGCTGTGAGGGAGGGGGTTTGAGGCGGGGGCAGCGCAAAGCAATAGCCTACCCGGATCAGGGCATGAAAGTCCAGCCGGGTCAAGACACGGGCGCTCGACCCGCGGAAGCCAGGTCCGCGGCGCGCCCTCCCGACCGGCTCGCCGGGACGCAACGAGGATGACCCCTCCAGCGCCCCACGTCAAGGGCACGGTGGCGCCCGGCCCCTTCGAGGGGCCCAAGACTCACCTCGTGCGCCGGGAACGGGGTGAGTCTTGGGCCCCTCGCGAGCGGACAGCGCCGCCGACCGGGGTCACCGACCGGCATACCGAGCGAGCGCCCCGACGACCGCCTCACTCATCCCCGGGTCCCCGGAGGAGTGGCCGGCCTCGTCGACGACGACCAGCTCGGAACCCGGCCAGGCGCGGGAGAGGTGCCAGGCCGTGTCCAGGGGGCTGCTGACGTCGAGGCGTCCGTGGATGAGCACGCCCGGGACACTGGCCAGGGCGCCGACCTCGCGCAGCAGCTGACCGTCCGGGAGGAAGGCGGCGTTGCCCCAGTAGTGCGTGACCAGCCGGGCGAAGGCGAGGCGGAAGACGGGGTCCGCGTACCGCGCACTGGGCCGCGCGCCGGCCCGGAGGCGCACGTGCACGTCCTCCCAACGGCACCAGTCGCGGGCGGCCTGCTCGCGGGCCGCGGGGGCGCCCCCCTCGAGGAGCCGGCTGTATGCCGCAGCGAGGTCGCCGTCGCGCTCAGCCGGCGGGACGCCGTCGCGGAACCGCGCCCACT
>JBPCOG010000451.1:0-9884 GCA_051000455.1 Lapillicoccus sp.
CCCACGCACGGCACCCCCACGGCATACACGGAGGTGGCCGAGGTCCAGGGCCGGGTGGTCGCCATCGCGCTGTGGTACCCGACGTTCTCGACCTGGACCGGGTCCCCCGGGATCTGGCTCGAGGACCTCTTCGTCGAGCCCGACCACCGCGGCGCCGGCATCGGCCGGGCACTGCTGCGCCGGCTCGCCGGGGTCTGCCTCGAGCGGGGCTACCGCCGCCTGGAGTGGTGGGTGCTGGGGTGGAACACCCCGTCGATCGAGTTCTACGAGGGGCTCGGCGCGGTCGCCATGGACGAGTGGCGGCACTACCGGCTCGACGGCGCCGCACTCGCGCAGGCTGGCCGCCCCCCGTCGCGCTGACCCGCGGCCCGACCGAGCGCGCCCCACACCGGCGCCCTACGCTGGGCCGATGCCGACTGCACCCGCCCTGCTGGTCCCGCGGACCGGCGACGCCTCGGTCCTGAGCGTCGAGGACCGTGACGTGCCCGCCCCCGGCACGGGCGAGGTCCAGGTCCGCGTCGCCGCAGCCGGTGTCAACTTCATCGACGTCTACCAGCGCCAGGGCGTCTACCCGCTGGCGACCCCCTTCGTCCTCGGCTCGGAGGGGGCGGGGGTGATCGAGGCGGTCGGTGACGGCGTGGACCTCCCCGCCGGAGCTCGGGTCGCCTGGGCCTCCTTCCTCGGCAGCGCGGCCGGCCTCGCCAACGTGCCCGCCGCCCTCGCCGTACCCGTCCCCGAGGGGCTCGCCCTCGACCTTGCCGCGGCCGCGATGCTTCAGGGGATGACGGCCCAGTACCTCGTCACCTCGACGTATGCCGTGCAGCCCGGAGACGCGGTGCTCGTCCACGCCGCCGCGGGCGGCGTCGGGCAGCTGCTCATCCAGCTCTGCAAGGCCAGGGGCGCCACGGTCATCGGCACCGTGAGCACCGACGCCAAGGCCGACAAGGCCAGGGCGCTCGGCGCGGACCACGTCATCGACTACGCGCGGGTCGACGACGTCGCCGCCGCGGTCCGCGAGCTGACCTCGGGCGCGGGGGTCGCCGTGGTCTACGACGGGGTCGGCAGGTCGACGTTCGAGGGGTCCCTGGCCTCGCTGCGGGTGCGCGGGATGCTCGTGCTCTTCGGGGGGGCGAGCGGCCAGGTGCCGCCGTTCGACCTGCAGCGGCTCAACCAGGCCGGGTCATTGTTCGTCACGCGGCCCAAGCTCGGCGACTACATGCGAACCCGCGACGAGCTGGAGTGGCGGGCGGCGGAGGTCCTCGGTGCCGTCGGGTCGGGCGCGCTGCGGCTCGAGATCGGTGGACGCTACCCGCTCGCCGACGCCGCCGCGGCATACCGGGCGCTGGAGGGGCGCGAGACGACGGGCAAGCTGCTCCTCATCCCCTGAGCCGTCCCCCCACCACTCCCCCGCAGCCCGGTCACGGCATCCGGCGACCGGCCCCACCCAGCCGATCCCGGCGGTGGCGAGCCCGCGGGCCCAGCCGACCCGCAGGATTCCCCCGGCCCCTGCTCGCGCTCGTCGGCCTCGTCGGCCTCGTCGCCCTCGTCAGAACGCTCAGGCGCCGGCGGCAGTGAGCTCCAGCACGATGTCGGCCCAGGTCCGCGTCAGGCCGACCAGTGGCAGCTGCCCTACGGGGACCCAGGCCGCATCGGCGGTGGTGCCCTCCACCTCGTGGACGACGGGATCCGTCGGCTCCGGGCAGTCGGCCCGGTAGATGATGCGCACCGCGTGGAAGTCCTCGAGCCGGCCGTCGGGCGCCCGTCCGACCCAGTGCTGGGTGGTGACCGTCGCGAGTCCGGCGAGCACGACGCGCTGGCCGGTCTCCTCCCACACCTCCCGGTGAAGGGACTGCTCGGGTCCTTCCCCCCGGTCCATGCCCCCGCCGGGAAGCGCCCACCTCCCCGGTGAGTTGGTGCGGCCCGAGTTCTCGGTGAGCAGGATCCCCCGCGAGCTGCGCACCACGGCATACACCGCCACCCGCTGGTGTGTCGTCGCGGTCTCCTCCGGGCGCCGGACCAGATCCGGGTCGACCGGCGCCCGCTGGTACTGCGGCTGCCTCTGCTTCAGCGGTATGCCGTTGCCGGCACCCACGCGGTACTCCAGGGTCAGCCCGTGCGTGCCGACCGAGCCGCTGGCGCGCAGCGCTTCCAGCGGTTCCACCCCGCGCGAGCGCAGACCGGTCTGCGGGTCCTCGCCGTGGGCGAGGACGAACGCGACGACGGGCGCGCCGGCATCGTCCAGGCCGACGACCCTGACCGGCGCCTCCCCGGCGGTCATCGACCCGGCGCAGCGCCGATGGCGCGGGCGTACTCCCCCTCGGCCGTCGCTGCGACGCTCGCCCAGTCCTGGGCAGGAGGATGCCGCAGGTTGTGCGCCGTCATCCGCTGCCGCAGGGCGTGGTCGGTGACCAGCCGGGCGAGGGCCGATGCCAGGCCGTCATCCGTGCGGGCGAGGAGGCCGTTGACCCCATCGGTCACGAACTCGCCGATGCCGGAGCCGGACCGGGCCACGACCGGCAGCCCGGCGGTCCGAGCCTCGAGAGCCGCGATGCCGAACGACTCGAGCTCTCCCGGGGAGATGTACACGTCGGCGGCGGCATACCGGCTCCTCACCTCGTCCCGGGGGACGCGACCGGGCAGGCCGACCCAGTGGGTCATGCCGTGCGCTACGAGGAAGCGCTCGACCCTGCTGCGGTCGGGACCGTCGCCGAGCACGTCGAGCCGGACGTCGAGCCCGGCCGGGACGAGCTCGCGCATGCGCATCGCGACGCGCAGCAGCGGGAGCGGACGCTTGCGGGCGGCGAGCCGCATGGCGGTGACGATGCGGACCGGCTCGTCCCCTCGCGCCCGTCGCGGGCTCCCCTCGGGCCGCCAGGCCGCGGTGTCGATGCCGTTGGGCAGCACGGTGACCTCGCCCGCCGCCCCGACGACCCGGCGCAGCGGGAGGGCAGCGACATGGGACACCGCGTTCATGGCGACGCCACGAGCGGCCCAGCGGCGGACCACACCGAGGCGCGACACGAGCGCCTCGGTGCGGTGCAGCATGCAGTGCCACGTCATCGTCGTCGCCAAACCCAGCCGGACGCAGGTGCGGGCGGCGTCGACGGCGAACGGGCTGACGACGCCGATGTGGACGTGCGCCACGTCGAACCCGGGCAGCCGCAGCCGCAGGTCCTTCGGTGCGAGGGGGTTGACCGGAAGGTCCCAGGGCAGCCGGATCGCGAGCCGGTGCACGGGGACGCCGTCCACCACGTCGACCGCGCCGTGGCGCTGACCGGCCGCGCCCGGGGTCGCCGTGAACACCTCCACCTCGTGGCCGCGTGCCGACAGCTGCGCCGCGAGGTCGTGGACCTGCACCTCGATCCCCCCCAGTCGGGGCAGGTAGCAGTCCGA
Source organism: Lapillicoccus sp. (assembly GCA_051000455.1). GTDB lineage: Bacteria > Actinomycetota > Actinomycetes > Actinomycetales > Dermatophilaceae > JBPCOG01. Next base: position 3,394 of record JBPCOG010000451.1, read on the forward strand.
GAGCAGCGCGATCCTCACCCAGGCAGCCTGTCATGAGCCAGGACCGACCCCGCGCGTGGCGGAGGTGGGGCTGGGTACGGCGTGGACAACGAGCTGGACAGTCAGTGCCGCGTGGCTGCGGGACGCCCTCGGGTCGGGCAGCAGGCAAGTGGTGACGCAGGCAGCCTCTCATGAGCCAAGATGGACCCGATGGGACACACACTGCTGGCCTTCCACGCCCACCCCGACGACGAGGCCCTCCTCACGTCGGGCACCTTGGCGCGGGCGGCTGCCGAGGGGCACCGGGTCGTCGTCGTCGTGGCGACGGACGGGGAGCTGGGCCTGTCGGCCCGCCGCTTCAGCTCGGACGGCAACCTCAGGCAGCGCCGGATGAGCGAGCTCGACCAGAGCGCACGGGCGTTGGGGGTCGCGCAGGTCGAGTGCCTCGGCTACGCGGACAGCGGGCTCGGTCCCCAGGTCCCTCCGGACCCCCCGGGACGGGTGCGGTTCGTCCGCGCCGACCTCGAGGAGGCAGCCGGGCAGCTCGCCGCGATCCTCCGTGAGGAACGGGTCGACGTCCTGCTCACCTACGACGCCAACGGCGGCTACGGGCACCCCGACCACGTCAAGGTGCACCGCGTCGGCGCCCGGGCCGCCGAGATGGCAGGCACCACGCGGGTGCTGCAGGCCACCGTCCCCCGCGACACCCTGTGCCGGGCGATCGCGCTGGCACGTCGTCTGCACCGCTTCCCACCGGAGTTCGACCCGAGCGCGTTCGAGCGGGCCTACAGCCGGCGGGCGGACATCACCCACCGCATCAGCGTGCGCCGGTATGCCGCCGCGAAGCGCGCCTCGATGCGGGCCCACGCCTCCCAGAGCAGCGCCGACGGCGCCGCCGACCGGACGCTGGCGGCGTTCCTGCGCGTCCCCCGGCCGCTCTTCGACCTCGTCTTCGGCCGCGAGTGGTACATCGACCCGGCCCGAGCGCCCGGCCAGCCGGTCTCGCACGACATCTTCGAGGACCTGTGAGACCCGACAGCGCGGGTGACCGGACCAGCACGGCGCCCGGGGCCACGCCGCCCCCCGTGCCGCCCCTGGCCCTTGCGGGGCCGGCCGGCGCCGGCGGCGCCGTGGGTACCGCCGCGGGGACCGGCGGCGGGAGGTCGCGGGTCAGCGGCCGGCGCACCGTGCAGGTGGTCCTGGGGATCGGGTTGGCCGCCGCGCTGCTGGGGTGGGCGCTTCCGCACTTCGCGCACACGACCTGGCCCGACGTCTGGCACGTGCTGAGCAGCGTCCCGGCAACCACGGCGCTCGGCCTGATGCTGATGATGGTCGCCTCGCTGTGGCTCTACACCTTCACCCTCACCGGTTCGTTGACGCGACTGGGTCACCTGCATGCGCTGATCCTCAACGTCTGCGGCTCCTCGGTGGGCAACCTGCTGCCCGCGGGAGGCGCCGCCGGGGCGGCCGTGACCTACAAGCTGCTCAGGTCGTGGGGCTTCACCCGGCGGGAGATCTCCACCTCCATCATCGTCACGGGGGTCTGGAACCTCCTGGCCCGGCTGGCGCTGCCCCTCGTCGGGATCACCGTGATGATCTTCGGCGCCGGCCAGCTCAACCCCGCGATCCTCGACGCTGCAGCCGTTGGAGCGATCGGCGGCGTCCTCGTGCTGGGCCTGTTCATCTCGGTGCTCGTGTCCGAGCGGGCCGCGAACCGGGTCGGGCACCTCCTCGAGTCTGCGGTGCGCCCGTTCCGGGGCAGGCGCAAGGGCACCGACGTCGGCTTCGGTCTGCATGTCATCGACCAGCGCGAACGCGTGATGTCAGTGGTCCGGGCGGGCTGGCTGCCGATGACCTTCGGGCTCGTGGGGTTCTTCGGGATGAACTACCTGCTGTTCTGGTTCTGTCTGAACACCGTCGGTGTGCAGCTGCCGTTCGCCTACATGTTCTTCGCCTTCACCCTCAGCAGGCTGCTCACCGCGGTCGGCGTCACCCCCGGTGGGGTCGGCGTCTCCGAGACCGGCGTCGCCGCTCTCCTGGTCGGCTGGGGTGCGGACCCGGCCGAGGCCACCGCAGGCGTGGTCCTCTACTCCCTCTACGTCCACTTCTTCGAGGTCCCGCTCGGCGCGGTCGGGTGGGTCTTCTGGACCCTCAGCCGCAAGACACGTCCCGCTGACGCGCTGCGGGACGAGCCGGAAGCGGCTGCGGACGAGCTGCGTGCCGGCTAGCGATGCGGGGGCGCTACGCCCTGACCAGCCGGCGAACCTGTCGCGACCGGGCCTGGTCGGCCACCGCGTCCTCGATGGCCCCGGGCTCGAAGGGGCGACCCGTCGCCCGCTCGGCAGCGGTCGAGATGAGGTGGTCGGCCACTCTCGGGTTGGCCGGCAGGATCGGGCCGTGCAGGTAGGACCCGATGACGTTGTCGGTCACGGCCCCCTCGGTCGCGTCCTGGCCGTTGTTGCCCCGCCCCGCCAGGACTCGCCCGAACGGTGCCTGTCCGGCGCCGAGCACCGTTGAACCGGAGTGGTTCTCGAAGCCGACGACCTCACCGTGGTCCGTGTCCAGCACGACCCCGCCGATCATCCGTTTCGGGTTGCCCCGGGTGGTCACGTCGAGGATGCCGAGTCCGGGCAGCTGCACACCCTGGACGGTGATGAACGCGTTGCCGAACAACTGGTACATCCCGCAGATCATCAGCATCGGGACACCGTCGGCCGCGAGCCCGCGCAGCCGGGCGGCGTTGGCCTCGAGGTCGTCCTCGACGCGGGACTGCCCCGAGTCCTGCCCACCGCCGCCGAGGAGGAGGTGCGGGTCCTCGGGGAACGGCATACCGGGGTGGTGCTCGTGCATCGCCACCTCGTAGCCGTGCCTGACGATGCGCGCCGCGAGGCACCTCGTGTTGCCGAGGTCCCCGTAGATGGACATCTCGCGCGGGTAGAGGTGCACGAGGGTGATCCGGCCCTTGCTGGCGCTCATGCCGAGTCCTCCCCGAAGCTCGGCAGTCCGTAGCGCGCCGCGAGCAGCCGACGCAGCCACATCATCGCGGTGTAGGTGCAGAAGATGCGGCGAGGCTCCTGCGGGTATGCCGTGAGGAAGCGCTCGAGCGCCTGCTCCAGGTCCGGGGTGATGACCTCCACCGCCACGTCGTCGTACTCGAGCCGCAGGGCCATGTCGTAGGCCCGCACCCCAGAGGTCAGCGAAACGCCGTGTCCCCGAAGGCTCTCGAAGCTGACATCGTAGAGCCACGAGACGTCCTGCCCGTCGGCGTACTCGTCGTTGATGGCGATCATCGTCGCCACCGGCTCGGTGCCGTAGGTGCTGAGTGCCACGGTGAACCCGGCGGGGTTCTTGACGAGCACCAGCTCGAGCGGCTGCCCGTCCGCATCGATCACCTCGCCGCGGCCGAACGGCGGGGTGACCGTGCGGAGCGCGTCGAGGACGCGGCTGGTGTCGAACCCGTCGCCGAGCAGCAGCCGCGCGGTCGTCGTCGCGGCGGCGGCGTTGATCATCGCGGCCAGCCCGCGCTGCTTGAGCTCCAGCGGTCCGACGCACTGCTCGCCGAACCTCACCGAGAAGGTCCGCGCGTCCTGCGGCTGCAACAGCCCGTCGTCGGCGGTGGGCGGCGGAGGGGCGAAGTCGTCGTCGAACCGGACGTCGGCCTCGTGCAGCGACGGCAGCTCGTCGGCGACGGCCGGGTCGATACCGAAGTAGCGAACCTCGAGCCCGTCGAGGTGCGGGGCGATCCGCGCGACGAACGAGTCGTCCCGGTTGAGGACGATGCCCTCGGTCGTCTCGGCCGCGAGGGTTGCGAGCAGCCTGGCCGTCATGTCGATCTCGGCGAACCGGTCGAGCTGGTCGCGGGCGACGTTGAGCAGCAGGGCATGTGTCGGCTTGACGACCTTCGCGAACTGCAGCGCGTGCCACTCGTCGAGCTCGAGGACGGCCACGTCGGCCTCCAGCCTGCCCGAGACGGTCAGCTCGCCCAGCATCGCCGAGATCACCCCCCGGGTGAAGTTGCTGCCGGTGGGATTCGTGAACACGCGCAGCCCGTGACCCCGCATCAGCGCGGCCAGCATCCTCGTCGTCGTGGTCTTGCCGTTGGTCCCGGTGACGACGACCACGCCACCGGTCACTGCCGACAGCGTCCTGGCGAGGAAGTTCGGGTCGATGCGCTCGGCGACCAGTCCCGGCATCGCCGACCCGCCGCCCCGCGCCCGCGCCGCCACCCGGGCGGCCTTGCCCGCGACGATGGCGGCCCGCGTCCTCAGCACCCCGCCAACCCTAGTCGCCGGTAGGCTGGCGCCCATGAGCGAGGGCCAGGTGGGCTGGGTCCGGCTGCACCTGCAGGGGTCGGCGCTGGTCAGCATGATGACGCCCACGGTCCTCATCAACGGCCACCCCGTGCCGGCCTCGTACGGCGAGAACCTGCTCCCTGTCTGGTCCGGGCCGAACACGGTGGCCGCGAGGTCGCAGTGGCTCTGGGAGTACGGCAAGGCCGCCGTGACGGTCGACGTCGGCCGGGTCAGGTCGTCGACCTCTGGTATGCCGCCCCCCTCAGCACCTTCACGTCCGGCAGCATGGGACCGACCAAGCAGCGGCACAAGGGCCTCGGCCTGCTGCTCGGCCTCGGTGTCGCGATCGCCCTGGCCATCGTCGTCGTCATCCTCTTCGCCGTCGTCAGCAGTTGATGGCCGGCGGCTGCGAGCGCGCACCGGGCTGCCGGACCGCGCACCGGATACCGGACCGCGCAGCGGATCCGGTGGACGAGTCGGGCACGCCACCCGGATCCGGGAATCCCACACGACTCCCGGGTGCGCCGATCAGGCGTGGATCTGGGCGAGCAGGAGCCGGGCGACCCGTGCAGGGTCGGCGAGGTCCGCCCAGACCAGCCTGACGACTCGGTAGCCCATCGCCCGGAGCGCGTCCTCGCGCCGCTTCTCCCGGACGAGGGCCTCCCGTCCTTCGGCCCCGGCATACTTGACGGCGCCGTCGAACTCGACGATGACCGCGGCGGCCCGGAACAGGAAGTCGACCCGCCCGACCAGTCGGCCCTGCGAGTCGCGGACCTCGACCTGCTGTTCGGGCTCCGGCAGCCCGAGACCGATGAACACGAGGCGGCACCAGGACTCGCCCGGCGACTCCGATGCGGGGCTGGCCATCGCCACCACCCGTCTCGCCGTCGCCGCCCGGGGACCGCGCAGCTGGGCGGTCAGCTCGTCGCGGGTCACCATCTTGTTCACCAGCGCCCCCTCCGCCGCGATCAGTCCTGCGCGCACCCCTGACCGGTCCGCGGTCTGGACGATCGCCAGCGCGGGACGCACGACGGGTACCCCTTGGTGGCGAACCACGTCGGTCGCTGGCACGGGCCCGTGGACGTGCAGCCGCCGGTCCCGGCGCGACGTCCCGGAGCCCACGTGGCTGAGATGAACCGGGCCGAGGTCCTGCGCCAGGACGGGCAGCCCGAGCGTGACGACCGCAGAGAGGTGACTGATGGCGTAGCCGCGCCCGAGCGAGGACGCCACCGCCCGGGTCTCGAGTGCGTGCCGCGCGACGGGGGCAGCGGTGCGGTGGCGTCCCGAGTCCACGAAGGCGCCGGCGCGCACCCGTCGCAGCAGGTCGCGGGAGACAAGCGCCGCGACGCCGTGTCGGTCGTAGCCGCAGTCGCGCAGGTCCCGCGCCAGCACGATCCCGCCGCGAGCGCGCAGCCTCAGCTCGAGCAGCTCGTTGACAGCGATGGGCATGCCCCAGCATCGGACCGGACGGGACCGTCGACCATGCTGACCGAAGACGGGTGTGGACGAGGTGACTCTGCCGGACGACGTGTGCGCTGCTCCATGCCGCCGCATGGGATGCCGGTATGCCGGCCGACACCGGCGAGCACGAGATGCCGGTACGCCGACCGACACCGGCGAGCACGAGATGCCGAGGCGAGCACGAGATGCCGACACGAGCACGCGAGTCCGACACGAGCACGCGAGTCCGCTCAGCGCTCGGGATCCGGTGCGTTTCCCGGAGTCCGACAGGAGGACCGGGCATCCCGGCGCCCTCCCCCGAGTCAGAGCGGGTGACTCACTCCCACTCGATGGGGGCTACCAAGAAGTCTTGGTAGCGAATCGCCCACTGAGAGAGCGCCTTTCGGGTGGTAGACTGTCCATCGTCCGGCGCCGCGCCATCGGCACACAGCACCTACAGAGGGGGCCAGCATGCCAGCGGTGCACCTTGTCAGCAGCAGTCGAGCAATACGGCGCAGCGAGGGCCACGCGCTACTCGTCGACCACCGTCAAGAACGAGATGTCCGTTCTCCAGCGCCTCGTGCACAATCTCGGCAACCCGACCGTCGACAAAGTCACGCCCGGCATGATCGAGGGCTGGTTCGATCGGTCATGAAGCCGCACACCGACCGGATGGGCATCAACCGTGAGCCAGTCGCCGCCTCGACGGCGAACTACTACCGCACCCGGATCCAGAGCCTCCAGCGCTACTGCACACAGCGCGGATGGACGACCACCGAC